>CAKPJR010000103.1 GCA_934162925.1 uncultured Clostridia bacterium
GTTCAGTATATAAGGTAGTTGAATTTCAACACGTAAAACCAGGTAAAGGAGCAGCTTTTGTAAGAACAAAATTAAAAAATGTAATAACTGGAGCTGTTTTAGAAAGAACATTCAATCCATCAGAAAAATTACAAGGAGCAGAAATAGAGAAAAAAGAAATGCAATACTTGTATAATGATGGTGAACTATATTATTTTATGGATAATGAAACATATGATCAAATACCACTAAATAAAAGTGACTTAGGAGATACTTTAAAATATTTAAAAGAAAATATGAGCGTAAAAATATTATCTTTTAAAGGAAGTGTATTTGCAGTAGAGCCACCTATATTTGTAGAATTAGAGGTTACATATACAGAACCAGGATTTGCAGGAAATACAGCAGGTGCAGGACAAACAAAACCAGCAGAGTTAGAAACAGGATATTCAATTAATGTACCATTGTTTGTAAACACAGGTGATGTTATAAGAATAGATACTAGAACTGGCGAATATATGGAAAGAATCTAAAAAAGGAGAATTGTAAATAATGGCTAATTTAAATGTTAAGTTTAAAAAAATTCTAGAGGATTTAGAAGAAAATATTCAAAATAAAGAAGATTTAGAATATGTAAAAACTCAAATATTTAATTTATATAATTTATTCTTTGATGAAATGACTAGAATAGAAGAAATGGCAGCTACAAGAATGGAAACTATTGCAGGTACTCAAGCAATTATACAAGAAAAAGTTGAAGAATTAGATAACAAAGTAAAATCAATGGAAAAAGAGCTATTTATAGAAGATGAAGACTGTGACTTTTCTATAACATGCCCATATTGCAATAATGAATTCGTTGTAGACTGTGATGAACTAAAAGATGAAGTTACATGCCCAGAATGCAACAATGTGATAGAATTAGACTGGGGAGATGAATGTGACGAGCATGATGGAGGCTGCGGAGGTGGTTGCTCTCATTGCGGTCATGAAGAAAATGGTGAAGAGGAAGATATGTAAAGAAAAAGGTGTTTTAAAGACGCCTTTTTTCTTTTTAGGAGGAAAGCTTATGGCAATAAAAATGTTATATAAAATAAAAGAAGAAAAGCATAATGAAAGAGATTTAAAAAAAATATTATCAGATTATCCAGAGATAAAATTTGTATCATTAATGGGAATCGATTTATATGGAAATGGAACGGAAGAAAAAATACCTATAAATATATTTTTGAAAAATATTGATGAATTTTTAAATGGAATAGCAGTTCAAACAGATGGTTCTTCTGTAGCACTGCCAGGAATAGCTACATTAAATGATGCAAAAATTGATATGGTAGTAGATAAGAAATGTGATTGGTTCATTGATTATAATAATTATTTAATGGATGAAGAAACAAATAAGCCTGTAGGAACTTTAATAATACCAGCATTCCTTTATCACAATGGAGTAGCTGTAGACTCTAGAAGTATTTTAAAGTTAGCAGAGAAAACATTTAAAGAAGAAATTTTAAAGTTAATACAAGAAAATTATGAAGATATACAAGGAATTAATGTTGAAGAAATTAAACAAATAGAATTAGATACTGCGGCAGAATTAGAATTCTGGGTGAAAACACCAAATGATAAAGCAGAAATAGAGGCTTTAACAGCTTCGGAATGTCTTCAAGAGCAATACTGGACAAAAATAAATGGACCAGTACGAACTGCAATGGAAAAAACTTTGATTGTAATGGATAAATATGAATTACAGCCAGAAATGGGACACAAAGAAGTTGGCGGAATTAAAGCAAAGTTAGATTCAAATGGAAGATATAATCATGTAATGGAACAATTAGAAATAGACTGGAGATTTTCTATTCCTATGCAAACAGCAGATAATCAAATGTTTATAAAAAATTTAGTTCAAGAAACTTTTTTAGATTACGGACTAGAAACTACGTTTATGTCTAAACCTATAGAAGATGTGGCAGGAAATGGAATGCACCTTCATTTAGGAGTAAAAGCAAGATTAAAGGATGGAAAAAAAGTAAATATATTTAATGGCAGCGAAAATCAGTTTTTAAGTTCTATAGGATATGGAGCCTTAATGGGGCTTTTAAAAAATTACGAAGTTATGAATCCTTTTATATCATCTACACATGATTCTTTAAAAAGATTAAAACCTGGATATGAAGCGCCAGTTTGTGTAGTTACATCATTAGGAAAAGATGCAAAAATACCATCAAGAAATAGAACAGTATTAGTATCATTAATAAAAGATATAGATAACAAAATGTCAACAAGATTTGAACTCAGATCACCAAATCCAAAAACAAATATATATTTGGCAACAGCTGCATCATATATGGCAATGTTAGATGGAATGAAGTATGCAATAACAAGTGGTAAAACAGAAGAAGAAATGTTAAAAGAACTATCTAAGAAACAAGGTGAAAAAACTGAATATCTAGAAGAAAATAGAGAATATAGAAGCGAAGAAGATGTTTTTGAACATTATACAGAAGAACAAAGAAATAGCCTATTTGGAAAGGCTCCAAAAAGTGTTTATGAAAATATAGAAAACTTAGAAAAAGAAAATAAAAAAATAGAGATATTAAAATTTAATAATGTGTTTAATGAAGAGATAATAAATTCATTTAAATTATCAGTAATAAAAAAATGGAAAGAAGAGTTAGCAAAGAGAATTATTACAGAATACACGAATGAAATTAGAGATTTTAAGCCTATACATATAGCAGAAAGAGCACTAGACAATGATTTAACTGCTTGGGCGAAAATAAATGAAATAAGAAAATACATAGCAAAAGATTCTACACATTATGATTGCCTATTTACTAGAATAAAAAAAGCATTAGAAGAAGAAAACTATAAAGAAGCATCAGACTTATCTATAGAACTGGAAGATAAAATAGAAAAATTAAGAAAAATGTATAATAATTATATAAAAAATATATTAGATTTTTAAAAATAATCTAAAGGATTGACGGCTTTGCCGTCTTTTTTAATTGAAAAGTGTAAATGAGGACCAGTAGTAGCTCCGATTTGTTGGGTTGCCATTAGAGTCTTTATAAGGGTTGTTTGGAACATTGTAAGCATTTTTTGGACCAATAGTTGCAATTACTTGTCCTTTAGATACATTTTGACCTGTGTAAACTAAAAAATTAGGAGAAATATGAGAATACGAAAATGTAAACATTTCATTTTTAACAGTGATTGTATATCCATTTGCACCTTTAAAACCAATACTAACAACAGTTCCAGAAGCTATAGAAATAATATTAGAACCAACAGGGGCTGCAATATCAATGCCTCCATGATAGTTACCAGCACCACTTGTAGGGGCAGTTCTGTATCCAAATTTTGAAGTTATAGTAGTATATCCGAGGTGTTGGCCATACAAAATCACTTGAAGATATAAACGAATAATTTTTTGAATCTGCATTTGGGTAATATATTGAAGTATAGCCATATTTTGAAAGTATAGGAATAAAAAAACATAAACTTAATATTAAAGTGATAATAAAAAAAGCATATAAAAAATAAAAAGAATTTAATTGCATAAAACCTCCAAAGAAAGAAAAAATATAGTAGAAGGATAAACATAAAACGAATAATTAAAAATGAAAAGTGAATAATTAAAAATACAAACTTGCCCAAACATTTATATTTTGATTTAAGTTACGTATTCTTAATTATTCACTCTTAGTTTTTAATTCTTGCCGTTAGGCAAGTTTGGTGGCAGGGGTAGAAGGATTCGAACCCTCACAGGCGGTTTTGGAGACCGATGTGCTACCATTGACACTATACCCCTAT
>CAKPJR010000104.1 GCA_934162925.1 uncultured Clostridia bacterium
AAATGAGACAGTTTAAATTTATAACCCGTTTAACATAGAGCAAATAAAAAGTTAGGCAAATTCCAATTTGCCTTAAAATTATATTGAAATAAATTCGTACATATAATATAATAAAAACAATTTGAAGGAGTTGAAAATATGAATTTAAATAATGAAAAGGCGATTACAATAATAGCATTAATAATTACAATAATAATAATGTTAATACTTGCAGGAGTTGGAGTACATTTTGGGAATGAAGCTTTAAATAAGGCAAAGCTTGAAGATATAAAAACAGATATGAGTTCTATAAAAACAAAAGCAAAAATAGTTGCTGAAAAATATAATTTTAAAGATATAGACAATTTAATAGGAAGTGAAATTACAGATGAAGAAGCTCAAAAATTGGGAATAGAAAATAGCAGTGAAACTCGCAAATGGAGTAGCAACGATCTAAATGAACAAGGATTATCTACAATAGCTGGAGATATCTATGTGGTAAAATATAATTTAGAAGATCCAAATAATTGTGAAGTTTACTATTTAACTGGATATGAAGGAAAATATAGCTTGACAGATTTAGAGGCTATTCAATAAAGGAAGAATTATGAAGGAAAAAGAAGTAGAAAGATTAAATAAATTAAAGGAATTTGAAAATAAATTATATAAAGATGGAATAAAATATATAGCAGGTATTGATGAAGCTGGAAGAGGACCTTTAGCAGGACCCGTTGTGATAGGATGCGTAATAATGCCACAAGATTCATTTATAGAGTATGTAAATGATTCTAAAAAAGTATCTGAAACCAAGAGAGAAATGTTATATGATAAAATAAAAAATGAAGCTATAGCATGGAGTACAGGAATTGTATGGCAAGATGAAATAGATGAAATAAATATATTAAATGCAACAAAAAAAGCCTTAACAATGGCAATAGATAATTTAAAGGTGAAACCAGACAAAATAATAGTAGATGCTTTAGACAAAATAGAAACAAGAGGAATTCCATATATATCTGTTATAAAGGGGGATGCAAAAATTTACAGTATATCAGCAGCTTCGATTATTGCAAAAGTAACAAGAGATAGAATAATGAGAGAATATGATGAAATATATCCAGAGTATGGATTTTCAGGACATAAAGGATATGGAACTGCAAAACATATTCAAGCAATAAAAGAATATGGAATATGTCCATTACATAGAAGAAGTTTTGTGAAAAATTTTATATAAAAATTGCATATAAAAGGGGAATGGCGCAGTTGGAAGACCAACTACGCCAAAATGTGTTATTTGCTGTCCCAGCCGAAGTCGTCGCCGAAAGTATCTTCAGGATTTTTGGCAACAGAATTATTGATGGGGAGAGAGTCAAGACCAGGCCAAGAATCATAGGAAGAATCGCTATCAGCGGCTCCAGCTGAAATATCTTGTACCAAAGCCTGTACTTTGGCTAAGACTTCTCTGAGGTCACTCAAAGAGAAATCTTTGGAAGCCAAGGAATCAATTTCTTTGGACAGTTCTTTAATCCGAACAGCAATGTCTTTAGAGTACATAAGTAAAACCCCTTTTAAAAAAATTTGTAATAATATTATAACACGTTTTACATAAAAAATCAAATTTAGGAGGTAATTTTATGAATATTAAAGAAATCATATCTAAAAAAAGAGATGGCCTAAAATTAAACAGAGAAGAAATAAAATATTTTATAGAAGAATATACGAAAGGAACTATTGCGGATTATCAAGCAGCAGCGTTAATTATGGCAATGTATATAAAAGGACTAGATAGCGAAGAAACCACAAATTTGACATTAGAAATGGCTAATTCTGGAGAAATTTTAGATTTATCTGAAATTTCTAAAACAGTTATAGATAAGCATAGTACAGGCGGAGTTGGAGATAAAATAACATTGGTATTAATGCCAATTATTGCATCACTTGGAGTACCAGTTGCAAAAATGTCTGGTAGAGGTTTAGGGTTTACTGGTGGAACTGTGGATAAGCTAGAATCGATTCCTGGATATAAAACAGAAATAAAAATAGATGAATTTATAGAAAATGTAAAAAACATAGGAATAAGCATAATAGGCCAAACATCAAATTTAGCGCCAGCAGATAAAAAAATATATGCATTACGTGATACAATTAGTTGTGTAGATAATATGTCACTTATAGCATCAAGTATAATGAGTAAAAAAATAGCAGCAGGCGCAAATAAAATTGTGCTAGATGTAACATGTGGAAGCGGAGCTTTTATGCAAAATGAAAAAGATGCAATAGAATTATCTAACATAATGAAAGGTATAGGAAATTTAGCTAACAGAGAAACCGTGTGTGTGATTACAAATATGGATGAACCAGTTGGTTATGCAATAGGAAATAGTCTAGAAATCATAGAAACAATAGAATGCTTAAAAGGAAATATGCCAGAAGATATAAAAGAAATAATAACAACAATAGGAGCATATATACTAAAACTTGCAGACAAAGGTGACAATTTAGAAGAAAACAAACTAAAAATATTAGAAAATATAAAAAATGGAAAAGCATATAATAAATTTTTAGAATTAGTACAAAATCAAAATGGTGATATAGAATATGTAAAAAATACAGATAAATTTGAAAAAGCAAAATACATATTACCAGTAATTTGTGAAAAAGACGGATATGTAGAAAAACTAAATGCAGGAGAAGTAGGAAAAATATCAGTAGATTTAGGAGCGGGAAGATTAAGAAAAGAAGATGACATAGACAAAGCAGTAGGAATAGTGCTAAATAAGAAAAATGCAGATAAAGTAAAAAAAGGCGATATACTAGCATTTGTATATGCAAACAATAAGCAAAAAGGAGAAACAGCAGTAGAAGAAATGCAAAATGCATATACAATAGTAGAAGAACCAGTAAAAAAAGAAAAATATATTTTAGGAATTATATAAATTGTAATTTCATGAAGTGTGAAGTTTGAGGTGCGAGGTGTGAAAAATAGAGAAAAACCTACGAAGCCCTTGCACTATAAATCACACCTCCCACATCACATCTCTCACATCAATTAAACAAATTCCAATCTAGAAAGGAATACAAAAAAATGAAAATAATGTTTATATGTACAGGAAACATTTGCAGAAGTGCTATGGCACATGCAATGTTTGAAAAAATGGCAAAAGAACAAAATAAAAATGTACAAGTATATTCATGCGGTATATATGCAGAGAATGGTGATACATCAACATATGAGGCAATTGAAACAATGAATGAATATGGAATAGATTTAAGAAACCATACAGCAACAAATATAAGAAATTCAAACATAAAAGATATGGATGTAATACTTTGCGCAACAATATCACACAAAAACAGTGTTATAAATATGTATCCAGAATTAAAAGAAAAAGTATTTACAATGAAAGAATATGCAGGGTATCCGCAAAATGATTTAGATATAAAAGACCCATGGGGATACGGAATAGAAGTATACAAAAACTGTGCAAAAGAAATAGAGGGGTGCCTTGATAGTATTATAAAAAAGATATAGAGGTGTGAAGTGCGAGATGTGAGGCGAGAAGTGAAAGTGATAGAAAAAACTTAATTAGGTAGATTTATAAAGCACACATCACACTTCTTACTTCAAATAAATCAAAGAAAGGAATAAACAAATGAACATATTAGAAGGACTAAACGATAAACAATACGAAGCAGTAATAAATACA
>CAKPJR010000105.1 GCA_934162925.1 uncultured Clostridia bacterium
TCTACATCTACACCTGCTGGCAAGTCTAATTTCATTAGGCTATCTATTGTTGTTTGTGTTGGGTATAAGATGTCTATTACTCTCTTGTGTGTTCTCATTTCAAATTGCTCTCTAGAGTCTTTGTGTTTGTGTGGAGAACGTAAGATTGTTACTATTTCTTTTTTTGTTGGTAGTGGAATAGGTCCTGAAACTTTTGCTCCTGTTCTTTTAGCAGTATCTACTATTTTTTCAGCAGACTGATCTAAAACAACATTGTCATAAGCTTTAAGTCTTATTCTTATTTTTTCACTTTGAACAGTTTTTTTAGTAGTAACTTTCTCTGTTTTTTCTTTTTTAACTGCTTTTGTTGCAGTCTTTCTTGTTGTTGTAGCTTTCTTTGCTACTTTTTCTGTTTTCTTTTTCTCTGTTGCAGCTTCTGTTTTTGCCATTGTTAAATTCCCTCCTTTAATTTTTTGTGGTACATTTACTGTCCACTTTTATGCCTTAGGAAAGTTCTTAACGCACCCTGGTGTTTCTTTTTAAAACATTTTTTAAGCCTAAGTTACATAGTAGTTTCTTAGGACAAGTGTGCTTTTTTAAACTTATCCGCCCGGTCTTAGCCAAGACATACTCCACGAAAGTTCCCTCCATTTCTTATATAAGAATGTAGCCACATTTCGCTTCATCGCAAATCTACACGCAAATCATATTATACAACACTTCTAGCTTGCATGTCAAGCATTTTTTTAGTTTTTTCAGGCAGACACAAGTCATACCCATACATTTTTACTCTACATTGTTCAAATTTGACAATTCTTCATCAAGGGAAAAAGGGGTCTGTCCCCTTTTTCCCTTTTAACCCTTGATTATTTCTTATTTATAATGTATATTATAAATAAATATAGGAGGTAATATATGGAAAGAAAAGAAGATGTCTTAAAAACAAAATATTTTAAAATACATACTGTTACTGATTTAAAAGATTTACTATATCAATCTGCTAAAAGATATAAAAACAATAACGCTTTTAAATTAAAAAATAAATCTGGGAAAATATATGGTGTTAAGTATACAGAATTTAAAGATAACGTAAGAGCATTGGGTACCTCTTTAATAGACTTAGAATTATCCAATAAAAAAATAGTTATAATAGGTAAAAATAGTTATTCTTGGATTTCTTCATACTTTGCTTCTGCAATTGTAGGAATTGCAGTTCCTATTGATAAAGAATTGCATGTTGATGATGTTATAAATTTTATTAATATCTCAGAAGCTGATGCAGTAATTGGAGATGAAAAATATATTAATAATATTATCGATAATAAAAATAAGTTAAAATCTAATATTAAATTTATAAACATGAATAGTACATCAAGTGATAGCAAAATACTAAATATAAACGAATTAATTAAACAGGGCTTTGCAAAGCTAAATAGTGGTAATACTAATTTTGATGATATTAAAATAAATCCAGATGATATGCATGTTTTATTATTCACTTCTGGTACTACAGGTAATGCAAAAGGTATTTGTCTCTCTCATAAAAATATATGTTCAAATGTTATGTCTGTAGCTCAAATAGTTAAGGTTGATAAAACAACTACAGTTTTATCAATTTTGCCAATACACCATACTTATGAATGTACTTTAGGACATGTTTTGCCTTTGTATGGTGGTGGTACAGTTACATATTGTGATGGATTAAGATATATAAACAAAAATATAAATGAATATAGTCCTTCTTTTGTAATATGTGTCCCTTTGCTATTAGAAAATATTCATAAAAAAATTTTGAAGACACTTCAAAAATCATTACCAGAAAAATATTTTAGTGGTGAAAAGCATTTTATAGATAATATGCCACACCTACTAAGGTTTTTTGTGAAAAGAAAAATCAAAAAATCTTTAGGTGGAAATCTTAGAACATTTATAGTTGGTGCAGCAGCAATTAACCCTACTATAATTGAATCTTTTTACAAATTAGGCTTTAAAGCATTGCAAGGCTATGGCTTAACAGAATGTTCTCCTCTTGTTGCTGGTAACAATGATATATTCTATAAAGCTGATTCAGTTGGACTTCCTATACCAAATGTAGAATATAAAATAAATAATCCAGACAGCCAAGGAAATGGTGAAATAATTGTTAAAGGGCCTAATGTAATGCTCGGATATTATAATGATCCTGAAAACACAGATAATGTTTTTAAAAAAGGTTGGTTCTATACAGGAGATTTAGGATATATAGATAATGATGGTTTTCTATATATTACTGGTAGATGCAAAAGTGTAATTGTAACTCAGAACGGCAAAAACATTTACCCTGAGGAAATAGAATATTACTTAAATGAAAGTCCTTTAGTTGCAGAATGTATAGTTATTGGAGTTAATTATGAAAATGACAGAGAAACATATGTAAACGCAAAAATTCTTCCTGATATTGATCAATTCAAAGAGCTTTTAGGTAAATCAAAAGTTTCTGAAGAGAATATCAATGTAGAAATAAAAAGACTTATATCAGAGATTAATAAGAAACTTCCTAATTATAAGCATATTAAGAATTTTAAAATAGTAAAAGAGCCTTTAGAAAAAACTACTACGCAAAAAATAAAAAGATTTGGAAATAATTTAAGTATGTAAAAAATAGATTGCTTAAAAGCAATCTATTTTTTTACATATAATATTAAATTAGTCTTCATCAACAAAATCAAATTCGTCTTTAAATTTTTCTTTAAATATTTCAAATACTTTATTTAACACTTCTTCGTCATCTACACTAACATAAGATTCTTCTTCCTCTGAATCTGTATCTTCAACTTTTAGTATAACAACTTCATCAGAATCTTCTTCCTCATCTGCTGGTAATAGTATAACATACTCTTCGTTTTCATATTCTATTAGATCTAGAAATTCAAATTTTACTTCTTTTCCTTCCTCATCATTTAATATTATTATATTGTCTAATTCTTCCATTTCGTTTCCGTCATTTTCAAAATCCATTTAATTATTCTCCTTTCGAATTTTAGTTATTTAATTTAGTTTTAACATTAATATCTTTATAACACATACCAATATATTTTTCAATATAAATTTTAACTTATTTTGTTCATGTATGTTTCTAATATATATACTGCCGATATAGTATCTACCAAGCCACGTTTCTTCTTTTTATTAATAGATAAATCATTCATAGTTTTATGAGCTTGCACAGTTGTTAATCTTTCATCTTCAGTACATATTTTTATTTTGTTGTACTTGCATTTTAATTTATGGATAAACTTTTCCGTTACTTCAGCTCTTTTGCTTTTATCTCCGTTTAATAGTATTGGCATACCCACTACAATTGTATCTATAGGAAATTTTTGTATAATTTCATCTAACCTTGCTAATAGCTTTTTATCGTTACCATTATGATTTATTGTTTCTAAGCCTTGTGCAGTTATTCTTAATTCATCTGAAATTGCTATTCCTACTCTAGCTTCTCCATAATCAATTCCCATTATTCGCATATTATTCATCTAATCCTATATAATTTTTTACCATTTTTTCTAAAAGTTCATCTCTTTCAATCATTCTTATTAAATTTCTAGCATTTTTATGGCTTGTTATATATGTCGGATCACCTGATAATATATATCCAACTATTTGGTTTACAGGATTATATCCTTTTTCTTCTAAA
>CAKPJR010000106.1 GCA_934162925.1 uncultured Clostridia bacterium
TCCTTTTGTAGTTTTTTTGCTTCGTCCATAGCTTCTCTTCTTATTGAACGAATTGATACTTTTGATTCTTCTGCCATTTTTTTAATTTCTTTTACTAATTCTTTTCTTCTTTCTTCATTTAATTCTGGAAATGCTAAACGAATAACCTTTCCATCATTGTTTGGATTTATTCCTATCTCTGCTTTTAATATTTCCTTTTCTATTTCTTTTAATAAGCTTACATCCCATGGTTGGATTACTATTAATCTTGCTTCTGGAACTGAAATTCCAGCCACTTGATTAATTGGTGTTGGTGTTCCATAATAGTCTACTTTTATTTTATTTAATATTGCAGGGTTTGCTCTACCTGCTCTGACTTCTGAAAAATCTTCCTGTAAAACACTAATTGTTTTGCTCATTTTTTCTTTAATATGATTTAATTCCATAAAAATCTCTCCTTTATTCTTCTAATAATTTATAACATACTTTTAGCTAATGGTAGCCTTTATTTATTTTACTAATGTGCCTATTCTTTCACCTTTAATAATTCTAACTATATTCTCTGGGTCATCTATGCCAAATACTACTAAAGGTATTTTATTGTCTTTACAAAGTGAAGTTGCAGTTGAATCCATTACTTTTAAATCTTGGTTTAATATATCTAAATAAGATATTTCATCATATTTTATAGCATTTGGATCTTCTTTTGGATCTGCTGAATATACTCCGTCTATTGTCTTAGCAAGTAATATTACTTCTGATTCTGTTTCTGCTGCTCTTAAAGCTGCTCCTGTGTCTGTTGAAAAATATGGATTTCCTGTACCACAAGAGAATATTACTACTCTTCCCCTTTCTAGATGTTTTATTGCTTTTCTTTTTATATATGGTTCTGCTATTTCTCTCATTTCAATTGCAGTTTGAAGCCTTGTGAATATTCCTCTTGCTTCTAATGCATCTTGAAGTGCTAAGCCATTAATTGTTGTTGCAAGCATTCCCATATAATCTGATGTTGTTCTTTCCATTTGATGTCCATATCTTCCTCTCCAGAAATTTCCTCCTCCAACTACTATTGACACTTCTACTCCCATATCTACTATTTCTTTTATTTTGTCACATATTTTTCCTAAAGTTTCTGCATCTACTCCATTTTTTCTTTCTCCCGCAAGAGCTTCTCCGCTTAACTTTAGTAAGACTCTTTTATATGCTATGTCTTTCATAAAACACACTCCTTTAAAATTTCTTAGTTATTGTATCATATATTACCATATAATTGAAAGTATTTTTTTATTATTTTTTAATTTCCTTTAACAAAAGATTAGAAGTTTGCAATTTTATGTAAATTATGATAAAATTATATTACAGTATGATTATATTAACTTTATTAAAACTTAGTAATTTAGCTATATATTTAATTTTTTATATAGATTATAAAAGTAGGAACAAGTATGTAGAGACTTGTTCCTACTTTTTTCTATTTACTATAATATGTTATTGATACATTATCATTTGCATTAAATTTAGTTAAATCAAGATAATAATTATTTCCATCTTTTATAATAGTTGGAGGTATTGAATTAAATGTTTCTGATGTTTTTCCTTCAACTGTTATAACAATTGGGTGTTTAGCATCTACATATAGTCCTTCTAATAGTACTTTTCCGTTATCAGTCTTTTTGTTAGATTTATTTGATTCAATACTAATGTTTGTTATAACTTTTTTCAATGCTTCAGTTAATCCGCTTTCTGTATATCCATTGACTGTAGAATATGTTGTGTTAGGATCTGTAGCCATATTTCTCAACACATCACTATTTTGAACCCCTATAGTATAAACTGTTGCTTTGGCTTTTAATTTATTTGAATTTTCTATACAATCTTTCCATTTTACGCCTGCTAACCATCCAGTTCCTCCATCTCCCACAAATATAACTACGTTATTTGCTGGATCAGTTGTTGGAACTTCATCTGCTATATATTTTAAGACGTGTTTTAAGTTTGTAGTTCCAAGTACTATTGATCTACTTACTTTTTTCTTTAAATCTTCTTTGTTTGAATATCCCCTAGCAGAACCAATTGTATCACATGTTCCCACACCTGCATATGCAATTACTTTTGTATTTGTACCATTATTTGTATCATTGTCAGGATAAATTATATCTATAATATTCTGTACAGCCTTTTTAGCTTCTTCATACTTCTTATGATACCTCATACTCTCTGATCTATCTATTGCAATAATAATATTCTTTTTGCTCTTTTTCTCTGTTAATTTTGTAGCTGTTATATTTTTTTCTACCTCTAGTACTACTTCTTTTTTGTCTTCTTTTACGTTTCCGCCTTCAACTACTTCTACTACATTCTTTATTTTCTCCCCTGCATTTGCAGTTATTTTAACAGTATATTTTATTGTTTTTGTAGTATTTTTTCCATTTACTGTTATAGTTACTCCTTTTGATAAGTCTTCTAAACTTATTGTCTTTCCATCAGATGTTTTTATTTCACCTATTAATTGCAATTTTCCATTGTTTATTAGTTCTTTCAAAGAAGCATCTTTTATAACAACATTTCCAGCTTCATCTCCTTCGTTTATAGCAGATAAAGTATACGTTACCTTTTCACCGGTTAGTACTTCTCCTGACCTATCTGCAGATTTGCTAACAGTTATTTTAGCTGGTTTAGTTACATTATATTTTTCTGGGTCTTCTGTATTAGTTTCATCTACATACGCAGTATTTGTAATTTTTGTTCCAATAGCATCTTGATTTATTTTTACTTCAAAGGTAATAGTTTCTGCATTTTCTTTAGAAGTATTTGCAGGAACATTTACATTCCAAGTAATTTCTTTATTGTTTGTTACTGTTTTTGTTCCGTTTGATAATACAATAGAGTTTTCATTTAAAGTTGTTCCTGTTGGCACAGAGTCTCTTACAGTTACATTTTTACTTATTTTTCCTGTATTCCATACTTTAATTGTGTATCTAATTACATCTCCTACATGTGCCTTTCCCTTATCTGCTGTAGTTGTTATTACACTTGTTTTCTCGGCTTTAATTTCTGGTCTTCCATAATAAACATTAATTATGTTCTTGCTTAAATCTGTTCCTATTATTATTAGTCCAGAAACAAATGGTTGTTGTGCCGTTGTTGTTTCAATGTGCTCATATCCATTTTTATTTGAATCTATTTTTTCTTTTATATCTTCTATTCGTATTATTGTTCCATATGCCTGTTTTTCTATTTCTTCTGATTTGACTAAATTTCCATTATAATAGTAGTTTATCTTATAGCTCAAATCTGTTCTTGCTGTGTAATAGAATGCTAATTCTTTATTATACGCATCTAATGTTATGCTCTTCGTTTCAGCATCTACTGTATATCCTGTTATTTCTTTTGCTGTTTCTTGGTATGTCGCATTAAATGTTTTTCCTGTTTTTTCTTCTTTACCTGCTAATTCTTTTCCTGTCCCTTTTTCTAAGTATTTTACTGTATAGCTTACATCTGTTTTTGCTGTATAGTAGAATACTAATTCTTTATTGTATGCATCTAATGTTATGCTCTTCGTTTCAGCATCTACTGCATAGCCTGTTATCTCTTTTGCTGTTTCTTGGTATGTCGCATTAAATGTTTTTCCTGTTCTTTCTTCTTTACCTGCTAATTCTTTTCCTGT
>CAKPJR010000107.1 GCA_934162925.1 uncultured Clostridia bacterium
GTTTTGAAAAAATATTTTCCTTCTTTTCCATATATTTATTCCTCAATTTTATGAGAATCTTTCACCTCTTTACATAAAAATACACAAATCTAAATATAGTTTAACATAAAGAAGCAAATTTGTCAAATTTTTATACTAGTTCATGTAATCTTTTAGTTTTTTGCTTCTGCTAGGATGTCTCAATTTTCTTAATGCCTTTGCTTCTATTTGTCTTATTCTTTCACGAGTTACTTGGAACTCACGTCCAACCTCTTCTAGTGTTCTTGCTCTTCCATCTTCTAATCCAAATCTTAATTTTAAAACCTTTGCTTCTCTTGGTGTTAAAGTATTCATTACTTCTTCTAGTTGTTCTTTTAAAAGTGTATATGCAGCTGAATCTTGTGGTGCAGGACTGTCTTCGTCTTGTATAAAGTCTCCTAAATGGCTATCATCCTCTTCTCCTATTGGAGTTTCTAATGATACTGGATCTTGGGCAATTTTTTGTATTTCCATTACCTTTTCTACTGGTATTTCCATTTCTTCAGCAATTTCCTCTGGAGTTGGTTCACGTCCTAATTGTTGAAGCAAATGTCTTGATGTTCTTATTAATTTATTTATTGTTTCTACCATATGTACTGGTATTCTAATTGTTCTTGCTTGATCTGCTATTGCTCTTGTAATTGCTTGTCTTATCCACCATGTAGCATAAGTACTAAATTTATATCCTTTTTTATAATCAAATTTTTCTACTGCTTTTATAAGCCCCATATTACCTTCTTGAATTAAATCTAGGAAAAGCATACCTCTACCTACATATTTTTTTGCTATACTAACTACTAACCTTAAGTTTGATTCTGCAAGTTTTTGTTTTGCTTCTTCACTTCCTTCTAGTACTTGTTTTGCAAGTTCTAGTTCCTCCTCAAATGTTAAAAGAGGGATTTTTCCTATTTCTCTTAAATACATTCTAACTGGGTCATCTATATTAATTCCGTCAAAATTCATTGTATTTATATCTTCTAGTTTTATATCTTCAACTTCTTGCAAATCTTCAATATCTGGCTCTTCTAAATCATCTTTTAATACATCTACACCAAATTCTTCAAAAGCATCAAACACTTTATCTATTTGTTCTGGATTTATATCTTCTAATTGACTTGCTAGTTCTCCATATGTTATTTGTCCTTTTTCTTTTGCCTTTTTTAATATTTCCTGAACTTTTTTGTTTGTATCCTCTGCTTGTTCTATATTTTTCTGTTCTTTTTTATTTTTAGCTTTTTTATTACTGCTTTTTAATTCTTCTATAATTTCTTCATTATCTTTTTTTGCTTTTCCCATTATTTATGTTATCCCTCCTTAAAACTCGTTTTATACAAGTTTTATTATTTATATAATTACTTATTTTGAGCCAATTTTACGATTGTATTATTTAATTTCTTTTCTAGTGCTCTTGCTTGTTCACTATCTAAATTTTCATTACTCAACTCGTCTAATAACTCTTTTTTTCGTGCTAGTAATCTCTCTTTTTGATAGTTTTTTACTAAATCTTCTATTGCCTTTTTATCATTTTTTATTTCATAATCATCTGCCATTATTTCAGTTATTATGCTTATAGCCTCTTCATCCTCAGTAAATTTTTCCAGTATATTATTTATATTACTATTTCCCTTTTCAAATTCTTCATACAAGCTTTTTATTATTTTTTTATTTTTTTCACTTCTAAAGTCTTCTGGCAATAATATATTTTTTATTTGATTATAAACTTCTTCTTTTCCATTAAATAATAAACCTATTATTATCTTTTCTCTTTTTATTAATGTTTCTGGTATTTCTTCTTTTTTTATTTTCTTTGGTCTTACATATTTACTTTCTAATAATTTCTTGTCTTGAATTTTTGAATAATTTAACTTATTTATTTCTGCATATATGGCCTCTTTCGAAATATTATATTCAGTTGAAATTTTATCAATATACACTTCTTGCTCTATTTTGTTATCTATAGTACTTAACAATTTTGCTGTTTCATTCAAAAATTTTATTTTATCATTTACATTTTCTAAATCTAAACTGTTCTTTAAAACTTTAACTTTAAACTCTGTTAAAGAAATTGCTTTTTCTACAAGATTGTTAAATCTTGCATTTCCATATTTAATAACATATTCATCTGGATCTTTTGCTCCCTCCATTTGGAGTATTCTAATGTCACACCCTAAACTGTTTAGTATTTCAAGCCCCCTCAATGTTGCTGCTTGTCCTGCTGAGTCTGAATCATATGAAATTATTACTTTTTCTGCATATTTTCTAAGTAATCTTCCCTGCGCCTCTGTAAGTGCTGTTCCGCATGATGCAACTACATTATCTATTCCTCTCTGGTGCAATGAAACAGTATCCATATACCCTTCAACTATAATTAGGTTTTTAGACTTAGAATTTTTTGCTACATTTAATCCATATAAGTTTCTCGCCTTGCTATATACTATATTTTCTGGTGAGTTTATATATTTAGGAAGTGAGTTATCTAACACTCTACCTCCAAATGCAATATATCGATTTCTTACATCTTGTATTGGAAATATCAGCCTATTTTTAAACCTATCTACAAAATTATTTCCTACTTTATTTACTAAATCTGATGCTAAAATTTCTTCATCTGTAAAGCCCTTCGTTTTTAAAAATTTGTATAAATTACTATTTATTTCCGCATAGCCAATTGTAAAAGATTTTAGAGCTTTGTTATCTAATTTTCTCTTTTTTACGTATTCTTGTGCTACTTTTGCTGTAGGTTTATATAATGCTTCATGATAAAATAATGCTGCAAGCTTATTTATTTCATAAACTTTTTCTTTTAGTTCTTGTCTCTTGCTATCTATTGTCCCCTCTAGTGTTGGGAGTTTTATTCCAGCTCTATCTGCTAAAATTTCTAGACTTTCTTTAAAGTCTACATTTTCTATTTTGCTTATGAAATGAATTACATTCCCGCCTGCTCCGCATCCAAAGCAGTGAAATATTTGTTTATCTGGTGAAACAGAAAAAGAAGGTGTTTTTTCTTTATGGAAAGGGCACAATCCAAAAAAGTTTCTTCCGCTTCTTTTTAATATTACATATTGTGATATTATATCCACTATATCGTTGCTATTTTTTATATCATCTATTAATTCATCACTATATCTCACCATATTTTTGCGCCTTTCTTTTACATAATTATATTATTCGACAACTAATTTAGAAATCCTTCATTTATAAAGTATCAATAATATTCTTTAAAGTGTTAAAACAAAAGAAACCCTACTAGACTAGGATTTCTTATATCTATTAATTATTACTCTTGTGTTCTATTAAATGGAATAAATTTTTTAACTATATTGTCTGCAGTAACATTTGTAATGTTTTTGCTGTATTCTGTGAATGAAGTGTTTATTGTGTTATTTACTAATTCTTCTACTTCATCTTTATTAGAATTTTCTGCAAGTGTAAGTTCACTTACTAATATTTGTTTTGCATTTAATAGCATTTTCTTTTCACCTGTTGAAAGTCCCTTTTCTTTTTGTTTAAAGCTTAAATTTCTAACAACATCTGCTACTTCATATACGTCTCCACTTTTCATTTTTTCCATGTTGTCTCTATATCTTTTATTCCAGTTTGTATCCATTTGAGTAGAGT
>CAKPJR010000108.1 GCA_934162925.1 uncultured Clostridia bacterium
ATCCAGGACACGGAAAATCAACAATGATAAAAGAAGAAGAACCAATTTATTTAGAATTAAAACCAAAAACTTATTAAATATGAAATGTGAAGTAAGAGGTGCAAAATGTGAAATGTGAGTTTTCAAATCCAACTTCACACATAATAAAAATATAGAGAATTTATGTGGAACACTGTCCACGGTGATTCGAAAGAAATAAACAAGGAGGACAAATATTATGAACAAAGTACAACCAAAAACATTATCAGGTTTTATGGAATTACTTCCAAATGAACAAATATTATTTAACCAGATGCAAGACAAAATAAGAAACACTTACGAAAAATTTGGTTTTTTACCAATAGATACACCAGTAATAGAAAGCTCTGAAGTTTTACTTGCAAAAGCAGGCGGGGAAACAGAAAAACAATTATATAGTTTTTCAAAAGGAGATAGTAATTTAACACTAAGATTTGATCTAACAGTTCCACTTGCAAAATATGTTGCAGAATATTATAACCAAATTACATTTCCATTTAGGAGATATCAAATAGGAAAAGTGTATAGAGGAGAACGTGCTCAACGTGGTAGATTTCGTGAGTTTTATCAATGTGATATAGACGTAATTGGAGATGGAGAATTAAATATAATAAACGATGCAGAAATACCAGCAATTATGTATGAGACATTTAAAAGCTTAGGTTTAGATGATTTATCTATACATATTAATAATAGAAAAATATTAAATGGACTATTTGAGGCAGCTAGTGTACAAGAAAAATCAGCAGATATTTTAAGAACAATAGATAAAATAGAAAAAATAGGAAAAGAATTAGTAATTGCAATATTTAAAGATGATTATGGTATGACTGAAGAAAGCATAAATAAAATAATCAACTTTATAGAAATAAAAGGAACAACAGATGAAAAATTAGCAGAATTAGAAACATTAGGAATAGAAAATGAAGCATATAAAACAGGACTAAATGAATTAAGAGAAGTAGTAAAATATATGAGAGCTTTTGGTATTCCAGATAATTGTTTTGAAATTGATTTAAGCATAGCAAGAGGCTTAGATTATTACACAGGAACAGTATATGAAACATTTCTAAATCAATACAAATCAATAGGAAGTATTTGCTCAGGAGGAAGATACAACGATTTGGCAGGATATTACACAGACAAAAATTTACCAGGTGTAGGAATGTCGATTGGACTTACAAGACTATTCTTTATATTAAATGATATGCAATTAATAAAAACAGATAAAAAATCAATATCTGATGTTTTAGTAATTTCTATGATAGAGGATTCAAGTAAATCAATAGAAATAGCAAATAAATTAAGAAATGCAGGAATAAATACAGAAATATACTTTGATAATAAAAAAATGAAAGCAAAATTTAAATATGCAGATAAATTAAACATTCCATATGTATTAGTAATAGGAGAAGATGAAATAAAAACAGGAATGTACACAATAAAAGATATGACAAATGGAACTCAAGAACAAATGGAAATAGAAAAAATAATAGAAAAATTAAAATAATATAATAAAACAAAATTAAAAGAATATATTTAAATAGGTTAAATTCAAAGGAGAAATATGTAAATGAACATAGCAGTAATAAATGCAAAAGACCTATTTAAATATATTCTTAAATTTTTGGGAATAGTATTTATACTATTCCTTTTCACAAAAGGAATAAAAAGTATAATTAGTTTGAAAGAAAAAACAAATATAGAGGAAACAATTAAAGCAAGTGGAGATAAAATAAGCAAAAATTCCTTTTTAAACTGTTTGGATATAAGCATATCATTAATGTCGTATAGAAATTCAAAAGAATATAATAACGAAATATTAACAAAAAATAAAATACTTGCAATGGGAACAGGCATTTTTGATAAATCTATTTATGAAAATACTGATTTAGTAATAAATGAAGAGGAATTAACCATAGATGATACAGAAGAATTAATAAACAAAGTAGCAGAACTTCCAGAGAATGTAACTGTTGAAAATGTAAGTGAAAATAATATAACACCAAAAGTTACATCAGCATATGAAGGAGTACAAATAAATAATCAAAGTGATTATGAAATAACTGAGGATATGCTAATACCTGATGTGGAAATAACAAATAAAAAAGATATATTAATATATCATACACATACTTGCGAAAGTTACACAGCAAGTGAACGGATATGAATATGAAATGACAGGAAACTATAGAACAACAGATCTAAATTATAGTGTTGCTAGAGTGGGAACAGAGCTTACAAATTATTTGAAAAATAAAGGATTTAATGTAGAACATAATATTACATATCACGATTATCCTTCATATTCTGGCTCATATGCTAGAGCACTGCAAACTGTACAAGAATTATTAATAGGAAAGGACACTCAGATTGTAATAGATTTACACAGAGATGCAGTTGGAAGTAGCAATAGCTATGCACCAACAGTAAAAATAAATGGCAATTATGCTGCACAAATGATGTTTGTAATAGGAACAAATGGAGGAGGATTAGAACACCCAGACTGGAACAAAAATTTAAAAATGGCAGTTAAAATACAACAAAAAGCAAACGAAATGTATCCAGGCCTTTTTAGACCAATAATAATTAGAAATTCAAGATACAACCAGCATGTATCAACAGGAGCATGTATTATAGAAGTAGGAGCAACAGGCAACACAATGGACCAATGCATATTAAGTATGCAATGTTTAGCAAATATATATGCTGAAGTGTGCAGGTAGAATAAAAAATTGTTGATGCTTAGGCTTGCTACAAACGTTGTAGGGCACCGCTATCGGCGATCCAAAATGCACCTTAGAAATCACCATAAATGTAGGGGCGTATTGCATACGCCCAAAATGCCAAATATGTTGAAAACACTGTAGGGGGGTCGCCCTCGGCGACTCACAACATTAAATAGCAACCAATTGGTTAAATAAAAAATTAAATGCACATTTAAGGTAGAAAGAGTGCATTTAATACTGGATAAAATCTAGACATTGTCAATGAAAGAAATGTATAAAATGAGGAGCTACTAGGAATGCTCCTTTATGCCATTTCTGTAATTGTACAATGAATAATATATTAAAATAGTAATAAGGCGGTTAGCACAAATGTGCTAACCGCCTTAAAAAGTATATAATATAAAAGTCTGCTTGTTGTTTGTTGGAGGTACATGATATGAAAGAAGAACATATAGCCAATAAACATTTAACATATGAAGAAAGAGAATATATAGAAATAGGATTAACAAAAGGAAGAAATTTTGCAGAAATTGCAAAAGACTTAAATAAAAATAGAACAACAGTAATGAGAGAAGTACAAAAACATAGATTAAAAAAATGCCTAAAGGATTTGATAGAAGAGAAAGTTTTTATAAAAAAAGGTACGAATGTCAAAAGTATGATTGTAGTAAAAAAGAAATATGCTATAAAGAAGAAGTATGATATAATACCTTTGGAGAAGAAAAATATGAATAAAGAAGAAATAATAAAATATTGTTTATCATTAGAAGATACATATAAAGATTGTCCATTTACAGATGATATTGAGTCAGTAACAATGAAACATAAAAAAAATAAAAAGTGGTTTGCACTAATAATGAATGTTCATAATAAATTATAT
>CAKPJR010000109.1 GCA_934162925.1 uncultured Clostridia bacterium
ATAGTAAAAATATTAAATAGAGAAATAAGAGGAAGAGAAGAAAACTTAAGCCCAGTATTTGCAATAGGAGGAATGTATGACATAAATTCACCATTCTTTTTAGGAAGAATAAAATTAAATGGGAAAAATGGAGAATTTAGTATTGATACAGGAATGTTAGAAGATACAACAACTTTAACAATTGGAGATAAATCAATTTTTGATGACACAAAAGTAGGAATGTTAAAAAATACATTCAAAAATGAAAAAGAAATAGAAGAAATTCTTGAAGGAAAAACAACAAATATAGAAGAATTTTTCAAAGATTTAAAAGAAAAAGTAAACGAATATTACAAAGCATAAAAGAAAGGATTGGTATAAATGAAAATTTTAAAACTAAAACTATACCAAGAAACAGCATGTTATAAAAAGCCATTTGCAACTAAAGTTGCTGAAACATATCCATTGCCACCATATTCAACAATAATAGGAATGTTCCATAAAATTCTTCAGGCCCAGCCAGGAGAATACTTTACAATGAATGTATCTGTACAAGGAAGTCATGAAGGGATATTTAGTAATTATCAAAATTTAAGAATGTATAAAGGAAAAGATAAAGTAACATCAATGCCGAGAAATGTACATCAATTATTAGATGTAAATTTAATTATTCATGTACAAGCAGAAGATGAAATAATTGATAAGATATATCAAAATATAATAAATGGAATAGAAACATTTACATTAGGAAGAAATGAAGATATCGTAAGGATTGATTCAATAAAAATTCTAGAAGACGTTAATGAGGTTGAAGAATCAGAGGTTAAAGAAAATGCTTATATACCAGAATGTATAGATGATGAAATATCAGGAATTAATTATAGATTAAATACAACATATAAAATACAAGATGATATAAGAAAATGGAACAAAGTCAATGTAAAATATGTTGAAAAGCATACAAATCAATGTATAGATGAAGTATTGCAAGATGAAGATGGAGACAATATTTATTTCTATAGTGAAAGGATTCAAAATGAATTATAAATATTATGCAAAATCAAATCCAATAGAAACAATAAAAGAGCACACAGATAAATTATTAGAGAATCTTGAAATTCTTAAAAGAACTTATGGTTCGAAAATAGTACAAGTAATAGATATGCCAGAAAATAGATTTTGGCAACTAATGGAGATAATATGTAAATATCATGATGTGGGAAAAATTTATTCAGGATTTCAAAATGCGATAAGAAAAGCAATAGGAGAACCACTATTAGTTACAAAATTTAATAATGAACAATTAAAACATGAACAAATATCTCCAATGTTTGTGCCATATAAAGAATATGAGCTGACCAAAACAGAAAGAAAATTAGTATATCAAGCAATTTATTATCATCATGAAAGAAATAATACAATACACATAGATGCAGATTTGTTAAAAGAAATAATAGAAGAAGATATAAAACCAAATATCCCTCAAATAGAAAATGAATTGCAAATAAAAGTACCAGAATTAAAAACAACCTATTTAGGAATAGTAGAAGGACAAGCTAGAATAACTGAATTTGATGACATATATAAAGATTATTGCATAATGAAAGGCTTATTACATAGATTAGATCATTGTAGTTCAGCTTGGATACCTGTTGAAAATGAAACAAGTGATGAAATATCAGAATTTGTAGAAGAATTTATGAAAGAACAAGATTTTGAACCAAATGATTTGCAACAATTTGCTCGAGCAAATAAAAATAAAAATGTTATAGTAATTGGCTCAACCGGAATGGGAAAAACAGAAGGAGCATTACTCTGGAGCAATAGCGATAAAACATTTTTTACATTACCATTAAGAATAGGTATAAATGCAATATATGACAGAATAAAAGAAACAATAGGATATAAACATGTTGGATTATTACATTCAACAGCAATAGATTATTTGAATGAGAAAAATGAAGAAGATGAGTTTGAAAAAATCGACCAAGCACGAAATCTATATGAAAAAATTACAACGTGTACAATAGATCAGGTTTTTCCATTTGTATTTAAATACAGAGGATATGAAAAAATTTATGCAACATTAAGTTATTCAAAAGTGGTAATTGATGAAATTCAGGCATATTCGCCAGAAATAGTAGCAGTTATTTTAAAAGGCTTACAAATGATAAATAATTTAAATGGGAAATTTATGGTAATGACAGCAACACTTCCTAGAATATATAAAGAAAAACTAGATGAAATGGGAATAAAATTTGAATATAATGAATTTATAAAAGATACAGTAAGGCATAAGATTCAATTAGTAGATTCTGGAATAGAACAATATATAGAAGAAATAAAAGAAAATGCTAAAAATAAGAAAGTATTAATAATTGTTAATACAATAAATAAAGCAATTGAGATATATGAAAAACTAAAACATGAAGATGTAAACCTGTTGCATTCAAGATTTATCCAAACCGACAGAAGCGAGAAAGAAGGAAAAATAAAAGAATTTTCTAAAAATAGAAATGAAGCCGGAATATGGATAACAACACAAATTGTTGAAGCATCACTAGATATAGACTTTGATATGTTGTATACAGAAATGTCTTCATTAGATAGTTTATTTCAAAGATTAGGAAGATGCTATAGAAGTAGAGAATATAGCGGAAACATGCCAAATGTAAAAATATATATCAAAGAAACAAGTGGAGTTGGATATATATATGATAAAGAAATTTATGAAAAAAGTATTGAATTATTAAAGCCGTATAGTGGTCAAATACTAAAAGAAAAAGTAAAAATTGACTTAGTTGATAAATTATATTCAAAAGAAATTCTACAAGAAACTGAATTTTACAAGAAATTTAAAAAAGCATTTAGAATATTGGATAATATTATAGACTATGATACAAGTAAAAAAGATGCACAGCATATTTTAAGAAATATTGATAATATAGATGTAATTCCAAAAAATATTTATGATGAAAATCTAGATTTATTTGACAAATATGAAAACGAAAAAGAAAAGAAGAAAAAATATGAATTGAAAAGAGAAATTGATAAATTATTTATATCAATTAATAGTAAAAATAAATGGAAATTGAACAATTTTATAATAGAATGTCCTTATATAAAAGAAAAGTACATTATTGATACAAAATATGATAGAGAAATTGGACTTCTTTTAGAAGCAGATGAAGGTTAGCTGGTATTAATTTAAATATATTAGAATGTAAATATCGATGTACCTCCTCTTGCTAGGTTTGAGCTAGTGGTATTAATATAAATATATTAGAATGTAAATTAATAAGTCACATATTTCGTTAATATTGCAGTAAGTATTAATATAAATATATTAGAATGTAAACGTCAGCAATTCAATGTCTGAATTGTACACAATGCAGTATTAATATAAATATGTTAGAATATAAATGAAGGTAAAGTAATTGCAACAGCAATAAAATTCACGTATTAATATAAATATATTAGAATGTAAATTATTTACCAGAAAGACTCGATAAAAAATAAAATTGTATTAATTTAAATATATTAAAATGTAAACGTCAGCAATTCAATGTCTGAATTTACACAATGCAGTATTAATATAAATATATTAGAATGTAAATGCAAGTGCTGAAAGTGGTATAGGTG
>CAKPJR010000110.1 GCA_934162925.1 uncultured Clostridia bacterium
TGATTAAATGCATTATATAATGTAATTGCAGTTTCATAATTTTCCATTGTCATATTCATTTCAAATTTCTTATCTTCCATTACTATTTCTTCGCCATTTATCTTTGGTTTTCTAAAGAAAACAGAAAAAGCATACGGTTTTATAATATTATCTTTTTGGTTATAGTACTTTTCAAATTCATCTTCGCTATATTCGGATAATGCTAATTTTATAAAACTGATTATGCTTCTTCTATAATCAATTGGCATTTTTGTGTTTTCTAGTGTAAAATACAACTTAATTCTCACTTTTTCACCTCCTATTTACTTAAATATTTATATTATGACATTTGTTTCTTTTTTTATATCATATTGCCAAGGAATTATTCTGTCGAATACTGTCGCTTCAATAATTTAATATATTTTTTCATCAAATAAAGAGCCTAAATTAAATCTAGGCTCTTTATTTGATATTATAATTACATAATTTCTTCTAATTTAGCAGTTATATCTTGGTTATACATATATTCTCCATTAATTTTTTCATAAACTTCTCCAACTTTTGCATTATTTGGCAGAGTTATTTCACCAATTGAAATAATCCCTCCATCTCCATCTTCTGATATACACACAGAATTCTCATCCATAATCCATGCTAATCCATTACCTTTTCTACTTTTATTATCTAAATATATTTTTTTCCTTTCAAATGTATTATATTCATTTATAACATTGTTTTCTTCATTTTTATTCACTGTATTTTCAAATGCATTTTTTAGTTCATTAATAAATTTACCTATAAAGCTGTCTTCTCTCTTTCTATTATCGAATAAATTTAAATCCAATATTTTACCTCCTACTTTGCTAATTTGCTTTCTCCTGTTACGTAATTAATAGTTATTCCATCTTGAACATTGTACACATATACGTTAAATTTAAATCCTCCATTATCTTCAATGGAATATGCTTCAATTTCTACACCATTTACTAATTCATTATTGCCATCAAAATATGGTGTAACTCTGTATAATACATGATTTGTTTTATTTTCTCTTAAATAGTTATAAACTTTATCCTCAAACGATTTCATTCCATTTATGTTAAAATTTTGAGTTCCTGTAATTAAATTTCTCTCATCTACATCTATTCCACCAAGTTTCCATGCAATCAAATGACATCTATGATATATGTATCCACCTGGTACTATATTTGTGTCGTATTTTTTCTGTCTAAATCCACTTGGCGTAATAGAAGAATAATCATCTTTTTTATCATCTTCATTTGCTTTCTTCCAACAAGTTTTTATCATTGCCATCCCGCACTTTTCCATTTTTTAAGTCGGAATAATAATCTTGTTCTAAATTTAAGTTTTTATCGGAAAATTCAGGGTTATTATTATTTATTTCAACATACACTTTTCCCTTATATTCCGGAATGTTTGATATTTCATAAGAAATTTTGTTGTTTTCTATTGTATTAACTGCTTGCTTTTCTTCTATTTGGCCCAAATATGATGTTATCATAACAAGCATAATAAATAATATTATTGCTGGAATTTGTTTTAATTTTATTGTTTTCTTTTTCATTTGTTTCACCTGTAGTTTTAATATCATAATATTGGAATTTTTTCTAGCTTTTATATAAAATTATTTTTTATCTTTTCAACTAATTTAACACACTTTTTATAAACTTCAGATGTTTCTCCGTATCTATTTTTTATATCTTCTAATCTTTTCTCATAACCTACATCATTTCCATATTTATCTATTTGCATATCTGCTTGATTTAAAATATCCAAATATATAGATTCATACGCAATGTCTATCTCTCCATGAAAATATATTTCTTTCCAATATTTATATTTATTTCTTTTTAAAATTTCCCCGCCAATTTTATTATGTTCTATTTTATTAGTTACGAATTCATAACCAATATCATGATTTAATCCTATAACAAAGCAATCATTTATTTCTTCTTCACTTAGTCCTAAAACTTCTGCTATTTCTTCCATCTTTCTAGCAACTGCTAAAGAATGCTTTAGTCTATCTTCATCCATTTTTTATCTCCTTATCTATCCACTTTAAATATTCTTCATTTATACTTGTAATATCATATACAGCAAACTCAAAACATTCATAACTATGTATGTTTTTAATTATTTCATATATCTCCTTTAGGCAATTCTTCTTAGTTTTCATTTGAAGTAGGTATTCTTTTGAATTTTCTCTTTCATTATTCCAATTCCAACTGCTTTCACTTTCTATTATATGGCAACTAGCAACTAGTTTTTTATCTAGCAATTTCTTTGCAATTTTGTTTATTTCATTTTTATTGTCACTTGCAGTTTCTAACATACAATATTCCAAAACAATTACCTCCTTAGCTAATCTTTTAGTTCATTTTCTATTTATCATACAAAATCATTCCTGCACCAAGTTCTTCATTAGGTCTTGATACAAATCCAAATTTTTCATAAAAATGTTCTTTACCTTTTGATGCTCCTAAATATGTTCTTATTTCTGGATTTATTTTCTTATATTCATTAATCTTTTCTATTAATTTGTTCATTATACCTGTTCCTATTTTTTTACCTTGATATTCTGGAATTACAATTATGTCTTGTATATATAAAAATATTGTTTTATCTCCAATGATTCTTCCATATCCAATTAGCTTATCCACATCATAAACACAAAGTGAATATAATGTATTTTTTAAAGCTTCTTCTATAATATTGTTTTCTCTTATTCCCCAACCTACTGATTCCGTTAGCATATTAAATTCAGTAGCTGTTGGAATTTTTTCAATATATTTAATTTGCATTATTCTTTCTCCTATACTTCTTTTATTATTTACTAGAAAAAATTTGATTGCTTATTATTTTTTACTTATGTTAAAATTTTCAATTCCTTTTGGCATTTTAAATTTTTCTGCATGGTCGTTGTCCTTTCTGTGGATATTATAGCACCTTTTCTCAAAAAAATAAAACATCTGGCACTATAAACTTAATTGGTTGCATCGTAAGATTTAAACTTACGACCTTCGGGTTATGAGCGAGACCTGACCACTTTTTGTAGTTTTGTGAAAATTAGAGTTTTTGTTGGTATTTCAGTATTTACAAGAGTTTTTATTTACAGAACATTTGTGCATTTTTAAGGCATTTTTTGAGAAGATTTTACCCAATTTTTACCCAATTCATATAGTACGTTTGTTCTAGTATTTTAAGCTCTTGTAAATGATAATTTTATTGATAAAAATATTAATTTTGGGAGGATTTAGATTATGAATAATTTTAGAGAAGTTAATGATGATATTTTAAGAGATTGGTTAAGCTTTAGAGAGGAAATGGTTTTAGGCACACTTACTAAAGAAGATAAAAAACATTATATTTATTTTGATGAGATTGCTGAAAACATTTTAAAAAATGTTCCTAAACAAAATCAAAAATATGTAAAGAATCAGTTAGATAGACTTGATAAGAATTTTATGGATTATATTTGTTATTGGAATGAAAA
>CAKPJR010000111.1 GCA_934162925.1 uncultured Clostridia bacterium
CATATGGGACTTCAAGCAAGGCTTATGTCTCAAGCATTAAGAAAATTAGCAGGAGCAATAAATAAATCAAAAACAGTCATAATTTTTATTAATCAACTAAGAGAAAAAGTCGGAGTTATGTTTGGAAACCCAGAAACAACTACAGGAGGAAGAGCACTAAAATTTTATGCTTCTGTAAGATTAGATAATAGAAAAATAGAAAATATAAAACAAGATGGAGAAGTAGTAGGAAACCGTGCAAGAGTAAAAGTAATTAAAAACAAAGTTGCACCTCCATTTAGAGAAGCAGAATTTGATATTGTATATGGTAAGGGAATATCTAAAGAAGGAAATATATTGGATATGGCAGTTAACCTAGATATAATAGAAAAAAGTGGATCTTGGTTTAGCTATAATGGAGAAAAAATAGGACAAGGAAGAGAAAATGTAAAACAGTATTTGCATAATAATCCAGAACTTATGGCAGAAGTAGAGAAAAAGGTTAGAGATAATTTTGAACAAGCATTTGAAAAAAGTCTAGGAGATAATGAAGAAGACGAAGAAGAATAGAATTAATTTATAAATTGCAATTTGCGTGAACGATTCTAGGGATTGACCCTCTTTTTTGTTGGATAACAAAAGGGGACTGTCCTGAATCGTAAATATAATTTATTGCAAGAGAAATTGTAGAGGCGATTTTAATCGCCTGACTTCAAAGAAATTACTCTAATAATAAATGATAGGAGCAATCAATGGATTATGTAGAAGAATTTGACAAACTAAAAACAAAAGTATTAAAATACATATTGTTCAAAAAAAGAACAGAACAAGAAGTTAGACAAAAATTCAAAGAAGATAGTGGAGAGCTCTTAGATGATGTAATAGAAGAATTGAAAGAGTTAGGCTATATAAATGATGAATTCTATATACAAAAAGCTGTAAATGAATTTAGAAATTTAAAGAATATGTCAATAAAAGAAATTGAATATAAACTAATGACAAAAGGATTAAAAAAAGATATAATAAATAATTATATATATAATAATAAAGAAGAATTATTAGAATATGAAATAAATTCTGCAAAAAAAATATTCATTAAGAAACAAAATTTATTAGAAACAGAAGAAATAATAAATTATCTAAAGAAAAAAGGCTATTTACAAGAAACAATAGAAATAGCACAAGAAGATATTAACTAGGAGAAATAAAAGTGAAAAATATACTAACATTAGAAACAAATAAATATGAAATTAGATTAGATAATTTTGAGGGACCATTAGATCTACTATGTCATTTAGTAGACAAAAATAAAATGAATATAAATGAAGTTAATATTTCCAAGATTACTGACCAATATATGGAATATATAAATACGATGAAAAAATTCAACTTAGATATAACAAGCGAATTTATAGTAATGGCGTCTACACTCCTTTATATAAAGTCTAAAAGCTTATTACCAAAACAAGTAGAGGATGAAGCAGAACTTACAGAAGAAGAATTAATACATAGAATAATAGAATATAAAAAATATAAGGAAATCTCTAAAAAATTAAGAGAAGCTTTTGAAAAGAACTCAAAGAGATTTTATAAGGTTCCAGATAAAATAGAATTGCCAAGCAGAAAACTAGAAGAAAATTATTCAAAAGATTTAGTAGAGAGAGCATATAAAAATTTAATAGAAAAAAATAAGGCAAAAATCAATAAAAATGCAATAAATATAGAAAAAATTGCTATAGTGGAAACGGTAACAGTAGCTAGCAAAGTTAAAGACATATTTAAAGAATTGGTAAAAAAACCAAAATTTATTTTTAATAAATTATGCAAAACAAAAAAATATACAAAACTAGAAACAGTAACAGCATTTACAGGAATTTTGGAACTTACAAGAAGAAATAAAATAAAAACGAGGCAAGAAAAAACTTTTGGAGACATAGAAGTGGAAAAAGCAAGTGATTAAACTTGCTTTTTTATGTTAATTGTGATAATATTCTAATACCCTTATTTATTTCTCTACAAAATACTAAGAAAGGAAGGCTTTTATGAAAGATTATAGAGATTTCAGAAAAGGAATCTGGACAATAGAAATGCTCCAGGATGAAAACAATATGTCTAAGAAAATTCTTGAATACTCTGCAAGAGATTTCTATGGACCAGTAATGCAACTTAGAGAGACAATCATAGAAGGCAGTATTCCCAAAATTGAACCATTAACAGACACCTATATTTGTGAAGAAACTTCTACCGCTATTGGATCTGAAAAACTGGTCGAACAGTTTTCAACAGAGTATTATAAGAAGAAAGGAAAGTTTTATCTTGTTTCAAAGTTTGGGACAATATTGATTGATTCTGAAAAGGCAGGTGAAATCATCAAAGATTTCAAATGTAAAATTCGAATTTTTTAAGTTTTTTAAGTAGAGAAAAAGGGGTTAGTTAATCCCTAGGCTAGCGAACGCTATATGTTTGCTAGCCTAATTTTTTTTACGTATATAACAAATTATTATGCCTTAGATTTGCATAAACAAAGCAAGCAGCATGTGTTTTATTAGCAGGAATTTACAATAGATTTAATAAATTTCAAAAAAATGGAAATAATATAAAAAACTATAGGAGTGAACAATGATTTTTTTATTAATTATGATTATTGGAATTCTAATGCTATGCATAATATTTTTAGTATTAGTACTATCTAGTTTAGAGATAAATATAGAAGAGTTTCAGCTAAACACGACTAAAAACCCCATAAATTATAACACTTTAATATATATAAAGTTAAAACTATTTAATCACATTACTTTTTTAAAAATAAAGATAGATAATAAAAAGATAGAAAAAATGAAAAATTCAAAACTTGCAAAAAGCAAAGTGCTAAAAAAGGCATTTTATAAGCAAAAAGTAATACTGAAAAGTGAAGGAATGAAAATAATTAAATATTTAGATATTAATCTTAAGCAGATAAATTTAAAAATAGTAGCAGGACTAATAGATACAATGTTGACCACATTTGTAATTCCAATAGTTTCGATAGCTATATCGTTGCTTATATCAAAAACTGCTAAAAAATATAAAAAAGAAAAGTATAAATATATTATAATGCCAGATTATAACGCAGACTTTACTATTAAAATTCAACTAAACTGTATAATAAACATTAAATTGGCACATATTATGAAAGTAATATATATGTTATTAAAAAAAGGAAGTGAAAAAAATGATGAGAGAACATCCAATAGAAGGACTTATGTCTGCAACAATGGATAGCATTCAAGATATGATAGATGTTAATACAATAATAGGAGACCCTATTGAAACCAGCAATAATGTTGTAATCATTCCAATTTCTAAGGTTAGTTTTGGATTTGCAGCTGGAGGTAGTGAATTTAGCGAAGAAACCATAGATGAATATACAAGAAAAGATAAAGACGAAGAAGAAATAAAATATAAGCTACCATTTGGAGGTGGAGCTGGAGCAGGTGTAAGTATAAATCCTATTGCATTTATA
>CAKPJR010000112.1 GCA_934162925.1 uncultured Clostridia bacterium
CTTTTATTATTTTTTCTAATCCTTCAAAAGCTCCTCCACATATAAATAATATGTTAGAAGTATCTATTTGTAAAAATTCCTGATGTGGATGTTTTCTTCCTCCTTGTGGTGGAACAGAAGCAACAGTCCCTTCTATTATTTTCAATAATGCCTGTTGAACTCCCTCTCCACTAACATCTCTTGTTATTGATGGGTTTTCAGATTTTCTTGTTATTTTATCTATTTCATCTATATATATAATACCCTTTTGAGCTTTAGAAATATCATATTCCGCTGCCTGTATTAATTTAAGCAAAATGTTCTCAACATCTTCTCCAACATATCCTGCTTCTGTAAGTGTTGTAGCATCTGCTATTGCAAATGGTACATTTAAAATTCTAGCAAGTGTTTGTGCCAAAAGTGTTTTTCCACATCCTGTTGGTCCAAGAAGTAAAACATTACTTTTTTGTATCTCCACGTCATCTATAATTTCATCGCATAAAATACGTTTATAATGATTATATACAGCAACAGATAAAGTTTTCTTTGCATCATCTTGGCCGTATTACATATTCATCCAGTATGCCTTTTATTTCGGCTGGAGTTGGTATGTCTTCAGATTTAATTTCTTCATATCCCATCTCATCTTCATAATGTTCATCTTCTATTATGTTATTGCATATGCTAATACATTCATCACAAATATAAGCATTAGGACCTGCTACAATCCTTTTTACCATTTCTTGCGGTTTCCCGCAAAATGAACATTTTATATTTTGGTTATTATTCTTATTTGCCATTAAACTCTCCTCTAAATATACTTTTATATTTTTTCATTTGTTATATTATTTTCTCACATCTATAATTTCATCAATTAATCCGTATTTTAAAGCTTCTTCTGCAGTCATATAATGATCTCTTTCTGTATCTTTTTCTATTTGTTCTAAGCTTTGACCAGTTCTCTCACTTAATAATTTATTTAATTTTTCTCTTGTTTTTACCATATGATCTGCATGTATTTTTATTTCTGTTGTCTGGCCAGAAAGCCCACCAGAAATTAATGGTTGATGTATTAGTATTTCTGAATTTGGAGTTGCAAATCTTTTTCCTTTTTCTCCTGAAGCTAGTAATACAGAGCCCATACTTGCTGCTAAACCTATGCATATTGTAGACACAGGGCATTTAATATAATTCATTGTATCTACTATTGCCATTCCATCTGTAATAGATCCTCCGGGGCTATTTATATAAAATGATATTTCTTTATCTGGATCTTCTGATTCTAAGAATAACATTTGTGCTATTACTAGACTTGCTGTTACATGGTTTACATCTTCACTTAAAAATATTATTCTATCTTTTAATAATCTTGAGAATATATCATATGATCTTTCTCCTCTTCCTGTTTGCTCAATTACATAAGGCACTAAACTATTTGTTAAATTTTCCATTATAATTCTCCTCCTTGGTTTTATTTTTTAATTGTTGTTGGAGGTGTGATGTTGGAGGTGTGATTTATAAATTTAAGACTTCGTAGGCCTTTTCTATTCTCCGCACTTCACACTTCGCGAAATTTCAAATTCAAATTTTATTTGTTTAAAAAACAAGGTAATAGCCTAATTATATATTCTACAACAAGCTATTACCTCCTTTATTATATTATCAATTATTTCATTTTTGCATTTTCTACTAAGAAATCTATTGTTTTTTCTGTTTTTAGGCTATCCCCTACATATTTTACTAATTCTGGGTTGTCTTTAACTTCTTCTTCTTTTCTACCATAATTTTCTGCCATTTCTTTTATTTTTGAAGATATTTCTTCTTCTGTTACTTCTATTTTTGCATCTTTTTCTACTGCTTCTAAAACTAGTCTTGATTTTACTGCATTTTCAGCTTGTTCTCTGTTTTCTTTTCTAAAATCTTCCATAGTTTTATTCATCATGCTTAAATATTGCTCCAATTTCATTCCTTGGTAGCTTAGTCTTGTTTCAATATCTTGTGCCATTCTATCTATTTCTAGTTCTATCATTCCATTTGGAATATCTACTTTAGATTTATCACATACAGCTTTTATAACTTCATCTTCTGTTTCATATTTAGCTCTTTGTTTGTTTTGCTCTTCTTGTTTTTCTCTAATGCTTTTCTTTAATTCATCTATTGTGTCAAACTCGCTTATATCTTTTGCAAGTTCGTCATTTATTTCTGGCATTTCTTTTTTCTTTATTTCATGTAGTTTTACTTTAAACATAGCATCTTTTCCTGCTAGATTTGCTGAAAAATATTCTTCTGGGAATTTTACATTTATTTCTTTTTCTTCTTCTAATTTCATACCTATTATTTGGTCTTCAAATCCTGGTATAAAAGTATTACTTCCTATTGTTAGTTCATGGTTTTCTGCCTTTCCACCATCAAAAGCTTTTCCATCTACAAACCCTTCAAAATCAATTACTGTAATATCTCCTGGTTCTACTGGTCTGTCTTCTACAGAAACTAATCTAGCATTTTTTTCTGCCATATGTCCTAATTCGTATTCAACATCTTCATCAGATACATTATACTCTACTTTTTTTATTTCTATACCTTTATATTTTCCTAAAGTTACTTCTGGTTTTGTTGAAACTACTGCTGTAAATATTAAATCTTTTCCCTTTTCTATTTGAACTAAATCTATTTCTGGTTTACTTACAGCTTCTATTTTATTTTCCTTTAAAGCTTCTTCATATGCTAGTCCAGCAACTTCATTAAATGCATCTTCATAAAATATTTGTGCTCCATATGTTTTTTCTACTATTTGATATGGTGCTTTGCCTTTTCTGAATCCTGGTATATTAAAGTATTTAGCATTTTTATTGAATACTGTTTTTATTGCTCCGTCAAATTTTTCTGCTTCAACTGTTATCTCTAGTTTAACTTCATTATTGTTTTCTGTTTTTTCTACTTTTACGTTCATTATTCTCTTCCTTCCGTTTTTATAATTAACTTTAGTATTATATCATATTTTTTATTTTTTGCAAGAGTTATAGTGAAATTATTGTAAGCCTTTCACGGTTCTCACTTCAACCAAGCAAATTACAATTCATTGTGCTAACAAATTTGTATTAATTCAAAATTTGTATAATCGCAACTAACCATTTTATAATTAATTTCTTGTATTTTTCCTTCTTTTACTGTTTTGTGTGCTGTTTCTCCATGTAAGTGTCCATAAATACAAGTACTCACATTATATTTTTTCATTGTTGATATTAAATTTAAGCTATTTTCTTCATATCTATTAAATGGTGGATAGTGCATACATACTATTATTTCTTTGCCTTCCCCATATTTTTTTATTCCATCTTTTATAGATAATTCTAATCTTATATTTTCTCTTTTTAATATTTTTTTATCTTGAGCATTTTCGTCATCTTGCCATCCTCTTGTTCCTACTATTATTTTATTATCGAATAAGTAGCTATTA
>CAKPJR010000113.1 GCA_934162925.1 uncultured Clostridia bacterium
CCTGTTTGTTCTAAACTTGAAAACATCATTCTTACAACCCAGAAGAATATAATATCATAACCTGTTACTAATGTATTTGTTGGGAAAAATGTTTTAAAGTCATCTGTTTCTTCTGGCCAACCTAATGTTGAAAATGGCCATAAAGCACTACTAAACCATGTATCTAATGTATCTGGATCCTGTATTAATTTAGTACTTCCACATTTTTCACATTTTTCTGGTCTTTCTATTTTCACATTAATATGTCCGCATTCTTCGCAATAATATGCTGGTATTTGATGTCCCCACCATATTTGACGTGAAATACACCAATCTTGTATGTTTTCTAACCAATTAAAATATGTTTTCTCAAATTTTTGTGGTACAAATCTTGTATCTCCATTTTTTACAGCTTCTATTGCAGGTTTTGCCATTTCTTTCATAGCAACAAACCATTGATCAGATATCTTTGGTTCTATTGTAGTTTTACATCTATCATGTTTTCCAACATTATGAGTATAATCTTCTATTTTTACTAAATTTCCTAATTCTCTTAATTTATTTACTATTGCTTCTCTTGCTTCTAGCAAATCCATTCCTTTATATTCTTCGCATAAATCTCCCATTTTGAAATTTTCGTCAAAAACTTCTATTATTTCTAGATTGTGTGACAAAGCTGCTTGATAGTCATTTGGATCATGTGCAGGTGTAATTTTAACGCATCCTGTTCCAAAATCCATTTCTACAAAGTCATCTGCAATTATTGGAATCTCTTTATTCATAATAGGTAATATACATTTTTTGCCTATTAGGTCTTTATATCTTTCATCGTCTGGATTAACAGCAACAGCTGTGTCTCCAAGCATTGTTTCAGGTCTTGTTGTTGCAATTGTTAAATATTTATCTTCTCCAACAACTTTATACTTTACATGCCATAAATGTGTTGGTTCTTCTTCATACTCTACTTCCGCATCAGAAATAGATGTATTGCAGCATGGACACCAGTTTATCATTCTTTTTCCTTTATATATATAACCTTTGTCATATAATTTTTTAAATACTGCTAAAACTGCTTTAGATAGCCCTTCATCCATTGTAAATCTTGATCTACTCCAATCAGCTGAGCAACCTAATTTTTTTTGCTGTTTTACAATTGTTCCTCCATATTCTTTTGTCCAGTCCCATGCTCTTTCTAGAAATTTTTCTCTTCCCAAATCATGTTTATCTATTCCCTCTTCTTTTAATTTTTCAATTATTTTTACTTCTGTTGATATTGCCGCATGATCTGTTCCTGGAAGCCATAAAGTATTAAAGCCTTGCATTCTTTTATATCTAATTAATATATCTTGCAAAGTTCCATCTAGTGCATGTCCCATATGAAGCTTACCCGTAACATTTGGAGGTGGCATCATTATACAATAACTTTCCTTTGTTTTATCTCCACTTGGTTTAAAATAACCTTTCTCCTCCCAATTTTTATAAATTTCATCCTCAAAGTCATGTGGCTCATATTTGCCATCTAAGTTGTGATTACATTTTTCGCACATATTTTTTCCTCCTTCTTTATTTACGGCAATCCCTATACAAAAAATCGCCCTATTACATAGGACGATTTTTAAAGCGTGGTACCACCTAATTTATACAAAATAATTTTAAAACAATTTTATATATCTCATTATCTTTAACGCAGATTTACGAATTACTTTACTATTATTTCAAGTAATCAACTCCAAAGCTACCTTCAGGTTTTCTTATTTTTAAGAAGCTTTCAGCCGGTGACTTCTTTTCTCTTTAAAATGGTGTAAACCTTACTCCTCTTTTTCTTTGTTTTTCAATATGCTATATATAATATCATGATTATTTAAAAAAATCAACTCATTTATATTAGTTTTTACTATTTTGCCAGAAAAGGGCTCCTTATTAGGACCCCCCTCTTCGAAGATACATTATTATTTTAAAGAATTATCATTCTTTTTAATTTTGTGGTATCCTTGCACAAAATATAACTCGGCTTAAATCTACCAATTAGTTACATTGTTACATTTTTTTCCAAATTTGTCAAATATTACAATAAATTAATATACATCCGACAAAACTTATTATAAATCCTACTATTTTTAATCCTAATGTAGCTTCATTTTGGTCTCCAAAGCTAAACATTTTTTTAGTTATTGGTCTAGCATCGTATATAAGTATTACTCCAAACATTGCAAGTATTGTTCCTATTAAAAATATAATTTTCATTGTTACACATCCTCTTACTAAAAATAGGTACATAATATTGATTCTAATCCTACATTTATATCTATTAATCCTATTTTATAATTCTTATCTAATTCTATTAGTTCACCTAGTATATTTCTTAATTCATTTGTTTTAAAGTATTGTGCTTGTTTTTTGTATTTTGATACTAAAAAAGTTTGATTTGGTTTTAATTTTAGCGTTTCTAGTACATCTTCTCTATATTCTAAAGCAAGCTTTGTTAAATATATTTTTCTGAAATGGTTATATAATGTTATTAATATTTTCTGTACTGGTTCTTTATTATATATCAATTCCTTTAATATTTCTAGAGCCTCTCTTATATTTCTTTTACCTAAATTGTCTGTTAAATCAAATATTACACTATCAAATTCTTTTGTTGCTAATTTTTCTATGGCTTCTTCAGTTATTTTTCCGCCTTTTCCTGCATATTCAATAAGTTTTCTGATTTCATTTATTAACACCTGCATATTAGTTCCACAGGTCTCTATAAATGTTTGCAATGTTTTATCATCAATTTCTACTTCATACATATTACAAATATTTTTTATTCTTTTTTTTATTTCTATTGGTTTTAATTTTTCAAAATTGCATACTTCTCCATTTTTTTCAATTGCTTTTAATAAATCATTTTTTGTTATATCTTCTTCAATAAATATAAGTACAATTGTTTCTTCTAGTTGTTTTGCATTTTCTTCTATATATTTTGCGATTTTATTTGATAAATCTGATTTTCCTTTTGGCATTCCTTTTTTATCTTTTTTAAATAGTCCTGCATTTTTTACAATTATTAATTTTTTGTCATATCCAAATGCTGGTGTTTCTATATCTGATATTAAATTTTCTATATTAGTTTCATTTATTTGTATATAATTAATTCCTAATATTAGCTCTCCAAAACTCTTCTTTATTTTTTTTACTGCACTTTCTAAAAGATATGCTTCTTCTCCATAAAATAGATATATGCTATGTAATTTTTCTTGTTTTAAATCCTTTTTTTCTGTCATTTTTAATCCTTTTCTTTGTTATATAACTTGTAATTTGTTTTATTGATGTGAGAGGTGTAATTCGTAGGGGCGTATTGCATACGCCCTAGAACAAATCCGATGCAAACGGCTGTAGGGGTTGC
>CAKPJR010000114.1 GCA_934162925.1 uncultured Clostridia bacterium
GGACGTTCAGTTATAGTTGTTGGACCAGAACTAAAAATTTATCAATGTGGACTTCCAAAAGAAATGGCAATAGAATTATTTAAACCATTTGTAATGAAAGAATTAGTTGGTAGAGGACTTGCACATAATATAAAAAATGCAAAGAGAATGGTAGAAAAATTAAGACCAGAAGTATGGGATATACTAGAAGAAGTAATTTCTGACCATCCAGTTATGCTAAACCGTGCTCCAACACTACATAGATTAGGTATCCAAGCATTTGAACCAGTATTAGTAGAGGGAAGAGCTATAAAACTTCATCCATTAGTTTGTACAGCATTCAATGCCGACTTCGATGGTGACCAAATGGCAGTTCACGTTCCTTTATCACCAGAAGCACAAGCAGAAGCAAGATACTTAATGTTATCTGTAAATAACCTTTTAAAACCACAAGATGGTAAACCAGTTACAGTACCAACACAAGATATGATACTTGGTAGTTACTATTTAACAATGCAAATAGATGGTGAAAAAGGTGAAGGTATGTATTTCAAAGACATTGATGAAGCTTTACTTGCTTATCAAAATGGAGATGTTGGATTACATGCAAAAGTAAAAGTAAGATTGACAAAAGAAATAAATGGAGAAAAGAAAACAAAAACTATAGTAGCAACAGTTGGAAGACTTATATATAACCAAGGAATTCCACAAGATTTAGGATTTGTAGATAGAACAGATCCAGAAAAGGAATTTGACTTAGAAATAGACTTCCCAGTTATGAAAAAGAATCTAGGAACAATTATTGCAAAAGCAATAGATAAACATGGATTAAATAGATCAGCAGAATTATTAGACTACATTAAAGCATTAGGATACAAATATGCTACAAAAGGTGCTTTTACAGTGTCTGTACATGATGTTGCAGTTCCAGAAGCTAAAAAGAAAATATTAGAAGATAGTGAAGAACAAGTAGAAGAAATATGGAAACAATATAAACGTGGTTTAATAACAGAAGATGAAAGATATTCATCAATAATCAAAATATGGGAAAAGGCAACAAATGATGTTACAGAAGCGATGAAAGACAACTTTGATGAATTAAACCCAATATATATGATGGCTCAATCTGGAGCAAGAGGTAACATGAACCAATTACGTCAAATTGCAGGTATGCGTGGACTTATGGCTAATACATCTGGTAAAGCAGTTGAAATACCAATTAGATCATGTTTTAGAGAGGGATTAGATGTTCTAGAATACTTTATTTCTTCACATGGTGCTAGAAAAGGTTTAGCAGATACAGCTTTAAGAACAGCCGATTCTGGATATTTAACAAGAAGATTAGTTGATGTATCTCAAGATATAATAGTAAGAGAAGAAGACTGTGGCACAACAGAAGGAATAGAAATAGAAGATATTAAAGATGGAAATCAAATCATAGAAAAATTACATGAAAGATTAGTTGGTAGATATCCACTTCATAACATAGTAAATCCAACAACAAAAGAAGTAATAGTTGATACAGAAACATTAATTACACCAGATATAGCAGATAAAATAATTGAAGCAGGAATAACAAAAGTAGAAGTACGTTCAGTACTAGGATGTAAAACAAAACATGGTGTATGTGCTAAATGTTATGGTATGGGACTTGCAACTAGAAAAGAAGTAAATATAGGAGAAGCAGTTGGTATTATTGCAGCTCAATCAATTGGTGAACCTGGTACACAGCTTACAATGAGAACTTTCCATACAGGTGGTGTAGCTGGTGGAGACATTACACAAGGTTTACCTAGGGTTGAAGAGCTATTTGAAGCTAGAAAACCAAAGGGATTAGCAGTAATCTCTGAAATAGATGGAAAAGTATCAATAGAAGAAGCTAAAAAGAGAAAAGAAGTAACAGTAACAAGCAAAGACAATTCAAAAACATATGTAATTAGCTTTGGATCTAAACTAAAAGTAAAAAATGGAGACGAAATAAAAGCAGGAGACCCAATTACAGAAGGTTCAATTAACCCTAATGAGATATTAGCTATAAAAGGACCAGAAGGAGTATACAATTACTTAACATCAGAAGTACAAAAAGTTTATAGAAACCAAGGTGTTGATATTAACGATAAACACATTGAAGTTATAGGTAGACAAATGCTTAGAAAAATAAAAGTTGAAGACAATGGTGATACACCAATGTTTGCAGGTTCATTAGTTGATATTAACGAATTTAATGAAGAAAACGAAAAAATGATTGCAGAAGGAAAGAGACCTGCAACAGGAATAAGAGTATTATTAGGTATAACAAAAGCATCACTTGCAACAGAAAGCTTCTTATCAGCAGCATCATTCCAAGAAACAACAAGAGTATTAACAGAAGCAGCAATAAAAGGAAAAGTAGATTCATTAATAGGATTGAAAGAAAATGTAATTATAGGAAAACTAATTCCAGCAGGAACAGGAATGCAAAAATACAGAGATATAAAAATAAATACAGAAAAAGAAGAAGAACAAACAGGAGAATCTGTGGAATAATAGAAAACCTCAATAGAAATTTAAATTCTATTGAGGTTTTTTGTTGGACTAAATTTATTTTTAGATTTGCAATAAATCCCACATACCACATCTTACCTCAATTAAACAAATTAAAAAATAAAATAATTCGCAATTTTGGTTGAAATGAAATAAATCTAATGTCAAAATTCAAAATTCTTATTGCTTTATAAAAATTCAAATGGTAGAATTAGAATAATAAAAGAAAAGATTAGGGGGGAATTTTATATGAAAAAATCATCAATAGTAGTTTTAGTTTTAATTGCAATAATAATAATTGTAATTGTAATGTTTGTATCAAGTTACAATGGAATTATTGCAAAATCAGAAGAAGTTGATAATAAATTTGCTACAATTGATACACAATTACAAAGAAGAGGAGATTTAATACCAAATTTAGTTAATACAGTAAAAGGGTATGCAAAACAAGAACAAGATGTAATAAATTCAGTAACAGAAGCAAGAACAAAATTAGCAGGAGCTACAACAGTTTCAGACAAAGCAAAAGCAGATGAAGAATTAACAGGTGCGTTAAACAGATTAATGGTAGTGGTTGAAAACTATCCAGATTTAAAATCTTCACAAAATTTTATTCAACTTTCAGATGAACTAGCAGGAACAGAAAATCGTATTGCTACAGCAAGAAGAGATTATAATGAAGCTGTAAAAGAATACAATTTAAAAATAAAAAGATTTCCTACGAATATAATTGCAGGAATGTTTGGATACAGTAAAAGAGATTATTTTGAAGCCTCAGAACAAAGTAAGGAGGTTCCAAATGTTAACTTTGACTAAAAATAAAAAGTTTTTTGGACTAATAATGCTAATAT
>CAKPJR010000115.1 GCA_934162925.1 uncultured Clostridia bacterium
TTTACAATTTCTACGAAAGCGACATGACCGAGCAATTTTTGGAATTTTTTATATTTTAATTTTTGTTAGATTAATTAAATAAGATAACATATTAATTTTAAAAACAATGGTCTCCAAGCTCACGGGTATTCCCCCGCCTCAAAGGGCTGTCGACGCATTGTTTGTAAAAATTAATAGTGTTATCTTTGAACAAATTAATGAAAAATAAATTTTTCATTAATCCGACAAATAATGAGGCATTTTAAATTTATAATCCGTTTAACATAGAGCTAATAAAAATTAAACAAATTCCAATTTATCTAATTTAATTCTGCTAAAAAGAAAAAACTATTTGCAGAATCTATGATTTCCTATTACGACAGTTACAGGTCTTGACCAAATCCATGCACTTGTTGCTGTGTTTGGATTAAAATAATATATTGCTCCATATGATGGGTCCCACCCATTTATAGCATCTTGTGCTGCTTTTTTCGCGGTTTCATTTGGTGTTAAGTTTATTTGTCCATCACTTACAACTGAAAATGCTCCTCTTTCATATATTACCCCTGCAACTGTGTTTGGAAATGATGAATTTTTTACTCTGTTTAATACAACTGAGGCTACTGCTACTTGCCCAGAATACGGCTCTCCTCTTGCTTCTGCATATACTAAATGTGAAAGTAGGTTTAAGTCTGAACTAGAATTTGTTGTTGTGTTTGAACTACTTGAAGAATATATTCCCATTGCAGCAAGTGTTTTAGGTCCTGCTATTCCGATCAACTGTTAGTCCATTTTTAGACTGAAACCACTTAACTGCAGAGAGAGTTTGCGAACCATATATTCCATCTATACTTCCATTATAATATCCCCATCTTTTTAATTTTGTTTGTATTTGTCTTACTTCATCACTTCTTGAACCATATTTAGAAAGTGCATATGATGAGTTGGAATCTTCTCTAAAAAATATATTATACGATAAATATAATACTGTAGAAACTATTAAAATTACTATTAATATAATATCTTTTCTTTTTCTATTTTTTAATATTTTTAACATAAAAAACCACCTTTGAAAATATTGTTTCCAAAAATGATTTTTTTATGATTTTTTCTTTAATTATTTCATTGCTGTTTTATATATAATTTTTCCAAACTTTATTTCATTTATTTTCTTTTGGATTTCTAATATAAATATAGGAGATATTGATATTAATATTGTATATATCCATTGTATTTTATTTAATTGTACTACATCAAATATTCTTGCAATTTGTGGTATTATTACTACAGATACTTGTAATATTAACCCTAATGCAAAAGCTCCTACTAAATAAATGTTTTTAAATACCCCTATTTTTAATATAGATTCTTCACTTCTAACATTAAAGCTATGTGTTAGTTCTAGCATGCTTAGCGATACAAAAGCCATTGTTCTTCCAACTTCTAATCCAAATAGTTTGTTTCCTAGACTAAAAGCAAATAGTGTTAACATCCCTATCATAGTTCCCTCAACAAATATTTTTCCCCATAATCCATCTGCAAAAATACTTTTTTTAGAATCTATTGGTTTCTTTTTCATTATATCCTTGTCGATTGGCTCTAAGCCTAAAGCTATTGCTGGGAAAGAATCTGTTACTAAGTTTATCCATAATAGCTGTATTGCAAGTAGTGGGCTTTCTAGTCCTAATACGAGTCCCATAAATATAGCTACTATTTCTCCAATATTTGTTGCTAATAGGAAATGTATTGCTTTTTTTATGTTCTCATATATGTGCCTTCCCGTTTTTACTGCCTCTATAATAGTTACAAAGTTATCATCTGCAAGTATCATATCGGAAGCATTTTTTGCTACATCTGTTCCTCCGTTTTCCCATTGCTACTCCTATATCTGCATTTTTTAATGCAGGAGCATCATTTACTCCGATCTCCTGTCATAGCAACTACATTTCCGCGATTTTTGAAAGGCCTTTACTATTCTTACTTTGTGTTCTGGTGATACTCGTGCAAAAACAGAATAGTTCATTATGTTTTTTTCTAGTTCGGTTTGTGATATCTTATCTAGTTCTTCCCCTGTAATAGCTCTATCGCCTAATTTCAGTATTCCTAAATCTTTAGCAATTGCTGTTGCTGTAGCTATATGGTCTCCTGTAATCATTACAGTTTTTATTCCAGCAGTTTTACAAGTATTTACCGCTTCTTTTACTCCTTTCCTTGGAGGGTCTATCATTCCAATAAGTCCTACAAATACTAAATTATTTTCTATGTTACTATCTATTTTATTTGGTAAGGTCTCTAAATCCAAGTAGGCAACTGCTATTACTCTCAAAGCTTTTTGTGCCATATTACTATTTTTATTTATTATTATCATTCTGTTATTTGCATCCAGACTATTTACTTTACCATTTACACATATCTTTGTACATTTTTGTAATAATACATCTGGAGCTCCTTTTGTTATTATTCTATATCTATTGTTTATTTTATGTATTGTTGTCATTAGCTTTCGTTCAGAATCAAATGGTATATCGTTTACTCTCTTTTCTACTCTATAAATTTCTTCTTTATTTTCTCCAATTTCTAATGCTGCATTTACTATTGCTGTTTCTGTAGGTTCACCTATAGCAATTAGCTTTCCTTCTTCTGAAGAAATATTACAATCTGTACACATTGATGCTAATTTTAATATATTTCTTTTATCTTCTATTCCTGTTTTTTGACTTATTCCCCAGGTTTCTACTACACTCATCTTATTTTGTGTTAAAGTTCCCGTTTTATCTGAACATATTACTGTACTACTTCCTAAAGTTTCTACTGCTGGTAGTTTTCTTATAATGCTGTTCTTTCTTGCCATTTTAGTAACACCTATTGAAAGCATTATTGTTACTATTGCTGGAAGTCCCTCTGGTATTGCTGCAACTGCAAGTCCTACAGATGTCATGAACATTTCATTTACTGGTATTCTCTTGAATAAGCCTATTATAAATATTAGAAAACATATTCCTAATGCAGCTAATCCTAATTTTTTTCCAACCTCTCCGTAATTTCTTTTGCAATGGAGTTTCTGGAGATTCATCTGAAAGTATCATTGTAGCAATTTTACCAACTTTAGTGTCCATCCCTACATTTGTTACTATTGCTTCTGCATGTCCGAGA
>CAKPJR010000116.1 GCA_934162925.1 uncultured Clostridia bacterium
ATGTATAATCTGATAAATTTCCTACTAAAGAATTATAATATCCTGCTGAAGCTATCATCGCTGCGTTATCTGTACATAGTTTTAAATCTGGCATATATATTTGTATTCCATCTTTTTCTAAATTCATGAAAGCACTTCTTATATATGAATTTGCAGACACTCCACCTGCTAAAACTAATTTAATTGGGTTGTTTCGTGCGTGGATTAAGTCGTCCCCCTCTGCAGTATTTTTAATATAATTTATAGATTTTTTTATATTCTCTATTAATATTTCTGTAACTGTCTTCTCAAAACTTGCACATAAATCTGCTTTATTTATATTAGGATTTTTATGATTTAAGTTTATAACAGCTGTTTTTATTCCACTAAAGCTAAAATCCATATTATCAAAATGTGTTTTTGGTAATTCTATGTTTGCCCCTCCTTGCTTTGCAAGGTTATCTACTTTAGGTCCACCTGGATAGCCGAAGCCCTACAACTCTTGCAACTTTATCAAATGCCTCTCCTATTGCATCATCTCTTGTTTTTCCTAAAACTTCAAATTTACAGTAGTCTTTTACATGTACAATTTGTGTATTTCCTCCAGACATCATTAAACATAAAAATGGCGGTTTTAGCTCTTTGTGTGTTATATAGTTTGCTGCAATATGTCCTTCTATATGATTTACTCCTACTAATGGCTTATTATTTGCAAATGCTAGTCCCTTTGCATAAGAAACTCCTACTAATAGTGCGCCAACTAATCCTGGTCCATATGTACAAGATATAACATCTGTGTCATTCATAGTACAATTTGCCTCTTTTAAGGCTTGTTTTGTTATTTGATTAATGACCTCTGTATGGCACCTTGATGCAATCTCTGGCACAACGCCTCCATACTCTTTATGTATATCAATTTGAGAATTTATTACATTAGAAAGAACTTCCCTACCATTTTTTACAATTGATACAGAAGTTTCATCACAGCTTGATTCAATTCCTAAAGTTAATACATCTTTCATTTTTTTCATTTCCTTAATTATATGTTTTTTTTAATGAAGTGTGAGGTGGAAGGTAGGATTTTATAGTTAATCTTAGTAGGTATATCCCTAATTCACACTTTACACATTTCCTCTTTGCGCAAATCACATTCTATATTAATGATAACAGTTTAAATAGTTTTTCTACAAACCAATTCATTCCACTAAATACTGCTCCAAAAATAGGTTGCAAGACTACACTTGATAAACCTGTTATCCAAATCAATAAAAATACTATATAAAATATCTGTTGATTATTATAGAACCACTCTTTGCCTTTAGCTGGCAAAAAGTGCATTAATATTTTTGAACCGTCTAATGGTGGTAGTGGTATTAGGTTAAATACTCCTAATCCTATATTAATACTTATTGTGTAAACTACTATATAATATATTACTTGTTGCCATTGTAACGTAAGTGCTCCTAAAGCATTTGTTGCAACAAATACAGCATAATATATTATCATAAATATAAATGCTAAAATAAAATTCATTATTGGGCCTGCAGCTGCAACTATTGCTTCTGCTTTTGATAGAGAGTATTTACCATTAAAGTTTCTAGAATCTATTTCTACTGGTTTTCCCCATCCAAACCCTGCAACAATTAGAAATACAAATCCTATTGGATCCATATGATCAAATGGATTTAGACTTAATCTTCCTTGAAGTTTTGGTGTATTATCTCCTAATTTAACTGCCATCCATGCATGTGCAAACTCATGGAAAGTAATTGCTATTAATACCCCTGGTATAGTTAATAGTAAATTTAAAATTCCTGCTGTTCCATTACTTGCTAACCATAATCCTAACATTATAACTAATATTATAGTAATTTTTCTTTTATCTAACGAAAAATTAAACATATTTTCCTCTTTTCTCATCCCTATTCAATTTATTTCAAATAATAAATACTTCCAATTAGTTCCTAAAACGAATCAAATTTGGTATATTGCTAGGAAAACGAATGAAAATTCTTAAGATAATACGCTGTATATCGCAAGAATTTTCATGAAGTTTGACAACGCAAGATACCTAATTTCATTCGTTTTAGGCTAATGGTTTCATTGTTGGGAATAATATTACATCTCTTATTGATTCACTTTCTGTAAATAGCATGCATAATCTATCTATTCCGTATCCAATTCCTCCAGCTGGTGGCATACCATATTCTAGTGCTTCAATAAAGTCCATGTCTATATCATTCGCTTCATCATTTCCAAGTTCTCTTTCTTTTAGTTGTGCTTCAAATCTTTCTAATTGATCAATTGGATCATTAAGTTCTGTATAAGCATTAGCAAATTCTTTTCCTGCTATAAATAGTTCAAATCTGTCTACAAATCTTGGATCTTCTGGATTTTTCTTTGTAAGTGGTGATATTTCTAGTGGATGTCCATATAAAAATGTAGGCTGAATTAATTTCTCTTCAACATATTTTTCAAAGAATGCATTTATTATATGTCCATATGTTTTTTCATGCTCTTCTAGTTCTATATTATGTTCTTCTGCTAGTTTTAAGCATTCATTAATATCTGTGATTTTCTTAAAATCAATTCCTGTTTGTTCTTTAATTGCATCTGTCATGCTAACTCTTTTCCATGGTCCTTCAAGATTTATTTCATTTCCACCCCAATTATATACCATTTTTCCTGTTACATCTTTTGCAATTTTTTGAAACATTTTTTCAGTTAAATCCATCATTCCTTCTAGATTTGAATATGCTAGATAAGCTTCCATTAATGTAAATTCTGGATTATGTTTTAAATCCATTCCTTCATTTCTAAACACTCTACCTATCTCGTATACAGCTTCCATTCCGCCAACTAATAATCTCTTAAGTGGTAATTCTAAGGCAATACGAAGATACATATCTAAGTTTTGTGCATTATGATGTGTAACAAATGGTCTTGCAGATGCACCTGTCAAAAGTGTTGTTAGAACTGGTGTCTCAACTTCTGTAAATCCTTCTCCATCCATAAAGTTTTGTATACATCTAATAATTCTTGGGCGTAGAAATGCAACTCTTTTAGCTTCTTCGTTCATTATTAAATCAACATATCTTCTTCTATATCTTTCTTCTTTATCTGTTAAACCATGGAATTTTTCTGGAAGTGG
>CAKPJR010000117.1 GCA_934162925.1 uncultured Clostridia bacterium
GCATTGAACCCAGAACAAGTTTTAAAAGATGTAGGACTTGAAAAGAGAATGAACAATTTTCCAGGGCAATTATCTGGAGGAGAGCAGCAAAGAGTTGCAATAGCAAGAGCAATTGCTAAAAACCCAAAATTACTTTTATGTGATGAGCCAACTGGGGCTTTAGACTACAATACAGGAAAAGAAGTATTAAAGTTATTACAAAATACAGCAAGACAGAAAAATATAACAGTTATAATAATTACGCACAACCAAGCAATAACGCCAATGGCAGATAGAATAATAAAAATAAAAAATGGAAAAGTTAGTGAAAATAGAATTAATGAAAACCCTGTTTCAATAGACCAAATTGAATGGTAGAAACAAAAGGGGACAGACCCCTTTTGCTCAGAACTTTACGGAGGAAAGATGAAAAAAGCATATATAAAAGATATTGTTAAAGAAATAAAAAGAACAAGAAAAAGATATATATCCATTATTGCAATTGTAATATTAGGTGTTGCTTTTTTCGTGGGCATAAATGCATCATGCCCAGATATGTTAAATACTTTTAATAAATATATTAATGACTATAATGTTTTTGACCTTAATTTAATTTCCACTGTTGGATTTGATAATGATGACGTGGAAACCATAAAAAGCATAGATAAAATTGATTATATACAGCCAGTAAAATCAATATGTGCCGTTGTAGAACAAGGTGATAAAGAAAAAGTTTTAAGTGTAAGTTCTTCTCCTAATGATGTAACTGAAAATACTATGAATAAAGTTGAAATAGTAGAAGGAAAATATCCTACACAAAATAATGAGATAGTTTTAGATAGTAAGTTAAAAACAGATTACAAAATAGGAGATACAATAGAATTTATAGATACAGAAAATCAAGAATTAGAAGATGTATTTAAAGTTAAATCTTATACAGTAGTTGGTTTTGCTAATAGTCCTTTATATGTAGCAATATCAAGAGGTAGCACAACACTTGTAGATGGGAGTATATCTGGCTTTGCAATAGTTCTAGAAGATGTATTTTCTATGGAAGAATATACAAACATATATGCAAAAGTAACAACAAATAATAAAAATAGAACCTCAGATGAATATATAGAAGAGATAGAAAAAATTCAAGATGAAGTAAAAGAAAAAACAGATACATTAGCAGATATAAAGTACCAAGACTTATACGAAGAGGCAAATAATAAAATTGCTGATGCTAAAAAAGAAGTTCAAGATGCAAAAGATGAACTAAAAAATGCAGAACAAGAGATTGCAAATGGAAAAACAAAACTAGAAAATTCACAAAAAGAACTTAATACCCAAAAACAGAATTTCAATAGCAAAATGCAAGAATATAATAATCAAATAAATAGTGCTAAAACTACATTGGATTCAACAAAAGCTACTTTAGACGAAAAGCAAAAAGAATTAAATAATGCAGAAACACAATTAAATGCAGAAGAACAAAAATTAATATTAGCAGAGCAGAAAGCTTTGGAGGGAACAGGACTAACAGATTTAAATAAATATTTAGAATATTTGCAAAGTATATCTGCACCAGAAGAAGCAATTACAGGTATACAAACACTAGTACAAGGTAAAGCAAAGTTAGAACAAGAAAAAAGCACACTTCAAGGATATAAAAGTGAATTAAATGCTGGCTTAGAAGAATACAATAAAGGATTAAAGAGTTTTGAAGCTCAAAAACAAGAGTTAGAAAATACTAAAAAAACAACTCAAGCAAAATTTAATTCAGCACAAATAAAGATAGATGATGGATGGAAAGAGCTTAAACAAAATGAGAATAAATTTAATGATAAAAAGCAAGAAGCGGATCAGAAAATATCGGATGCGGAAAAAGAAATAAAAGATGCTGAAAAGAAATTAGAGGATTTAAAAGTGAAAATATATGTGCTAGACTTAGAAACAAATGAAGGGTATGTATCATATAAATCAGATTCAAACAGTGTAGCAACAATAGGTAAAGTATTCCCAATAATATTCTTTTTGGTTGCTGCATTAGTTTCACTAACTGCAATGACAAGGATGGTAGAAGAGGATAGAGGAATAATTGGAACATACAAATCTTTAGGATATAGCAGACCTAAAATTGCTCTAAAATATTTAGCATATTCAACTAGTGCAACACTACTAGGAATTGTATTAGGAGCTGTTATAGGTTCGTATACACTTCCATGGGTAATTTCAGAAGCATATAAAATTTTATATCATACAATGCCAACAGTAATAATGGAAGTAAACATGAAATATACACTAATTGCCGGAATTGCAGCATTTGCATCAACTACAATAGCAACAATGTTTGCATGCTACAGGATGTTAAGAGCAACTCCAGCAAAACTTATGAGACCAAAATCACCAAAAGAAGGTAAAAAAATATTACTAGAAAGAATGCCTTTTATATGGAAACATTTCAACTTTACACAAAAGATTACTGCAAGAAATGTATTTAGATATAAAAAACGTTTATTTATGACATTAATTGGAATAGCAGGTTGTACAGCCTTAATATTTATGGGGTTTGGGCTTAGAAATTCTATTGCAACAATTGTAAGCAAGCAATATGAGCAGATAAGAAGATATGATTTTGAAATAACACTAAAAAATGAATTAACAGAAGAAGAAAAACAAGAACTAAACAAATATATAGAAAATAATGGTCATAATTCTAAATGCACATATTTAAGACAACAAACAAATGATGTTACTGCAAATGGAGAAGAACAAAATGTGTATATAATAGGTGTTGAAAATCAAGATGAGTTAACAAATTTTGTTACAATGCAAGATAGAAAAACAAAGGAAAAAGTTAACATACAAAATGATGGGGTTATAATAACAGAAAAATTATCAAGACTACTAAATGCTCATATAGGTGATGAAATAACAATAAAAATAGATGATGAAAAATCTAAAAATGTTAAAGTGTCTGGAATAATAGAAAACTATGTATATCATTATATTTATATGGATAAAGCAATGTATGAGGAAATTTTTGAAGAAGAAATGATAGATAATCACATATATTTGGACATAGAAGAAAATTTAGACAAACAGGCAGAAGAAGATATTTCTAAATATTTACTTAAAGATGAAAACATAGCACAAGTA
>CAKPJR010000118.1 GCA_934162925.1 uncultured Clostridia bacterium
ATGGAACAGCATTGTTAGAAATATTTATTCCATTTATACTGACACCTAACAATATTAGCATTATAATAATAGTTGTTACTAGTGCAACCATAGTTATTCCTTTATTGGATTTTATCTTTTCTTTTGTCATTTTTTTCTCCTATATTAATATTACTTTTATTTTTACATTTAAATATTTAAATGTCAATACATTTCTCACTTTTTTCAAGTAGTTTATATGCTTTTTTCTTCATATAAAACCTTTTATTTTGCCTTATTACCATTATCCATAAATATATTAGCACAAATACTATTGCAATATTTTTAGCATATAGCACTATTATGCTAGACATTGCCGTAATTAGAATAATCAAAATATTAGAAGTTTTATTTACAATTTCATCAGCTTTTATTTCTGATTTTTTTATTCTTATTATCCCTTTTAAAACACGCCCTCCATCTAAAGGATATATTGGAATCATATTGAACACCGCAATGAGCATATTAGAGTAAATAATCATTTGTTTTAAATTATCACTTATATGTAAAGGGATAGATATTAATATAATTAGTAAATTAGTAAGTGGTCCTGCTAAAGCAATTAATATCTTTTTTATTTCTACTAATTTTTTATATTCATACACTTCGAAAGTTATGCTTACTCCAAACGGCATAAGTTCTAATGTTTTTGGTTTTAGTTTTAATACTAGTCCTGCAAATATATGCCCTAGTTCATGTATAAAAGCAAACAACATTATCCATGCATATATCTCAATTTGATGAGTTATTATAAATATTATTATAAATAAAAAAATTTGCAGGTTTATTTTTATTTGCATTTTCTTTCACTTCCTCTGCATGCGAATTATTCAAACTTTAGTATCAAATCTGGATCTACATATCTATTTTCTTTTCTTATTTCAAAATGTAAATGAGGCCCTGTTGTATTCCCTGTAGTTCCTACTTCTCCTATTTGTTGTCCTTGATTAATCTTGTCTCCCTCATTTACATATATTGTTTTGCAGTGAGCATAAACTGTCATTACATCTCCGTCAACAATTTTAACATGGTTTCCTAAATCTCCGTTTGCTTGATACCTCTTCTACAACACCTGACATAGATGCAATAAAAACAGTTCCCTCATTTACAGCTATATCTATTCCTGTATGATTTTTTGGTACAGTTGGTGTACTCGGATTTCTTAAACCATATCTAGAAGTAATTGTCCCTTTTAATGGTATAATTAAAGATTTGTTTTCTAAAACACTTTTTGCATCTTGCTCCATTTGAGAAAGTTCTACTGGTGTTTCTTGAGTTGTTTCTATACTTTCTCCTCCAATATTTTCTGTTTCATTATTTTCTTGTGTCTCTGATAAATTCTCTGCATTAGATGCTTCCTCATTACTTACTTGTTCATTATTTGCTTCGTTAGTCTCTTCAGTATTATTATCTTCTTGTTTGTTAATATTTTGTTTAACGGCTAATGAACTTAGATACTCTTTTGCATTATTGTATAAATTTGAAATATTTATATCATAAGATAAAATATTCTTTGTTTTACTTATAACATCTTCTGAAAAAAAGTAGTTTGTATTTTGTATCATATAAAAAATAGTATAAATTAAAATACATATTGCAATTTGAAGTATCATTTTTTTTAACAGTCCAGAATTTGTCTTTGTTTCTGCCACATTGACTCTAGCACTATTTCTAGTCCTATCCTGCATTTTCCTTCTGTAATATATTTCTTCTGCCCTTCTTATTTTTTCATCAGGGGTTAAAATTCTTTCCACAAAAACACCTCTTCCTTTGTAGTATATTTTTTAAATGTATATTCACTGCAAAAAATTTTAGAACATAATTTGTATGAAGAGGGACTTTCCTGAATTCACTATAAGAACAAAGTGACTTGGGTTTCCGAATGAAATGAGGAAATTTCAAAGGCAATAGCGATTATTGCATTTTTTATATACTAGGAAATGAGAAACAAAAAAACAAGTCATTTAGTTTTTATAGACTAAATAACCTGCTTTTGTTCATTTATTAATTTTATTTAATCAAGCAACTTGCTAAAAGCAAAATTCCTAAGAACATTGCTATCGCTCTTACCCTCTTGTACTTATTTTCTATTTTTTTATTAACACTAGCAGTTTTTTTCTTTTCATTTTCAATTTTTGATAAATAATTGCTTATAATCATTTCCGCTTCATTTATAATATATTTTCTAGAATTCTCTTGTTTCTTAGACTTTGATTTTTGGTTATTTTCGGCTAAATTCAAGCTTTTTAGCTTTACATTTGGCTTTAATATCACAATTGCCTCTTCAACTATGTTAGACGGTAAATTTTTAAGTATAACCATATTTTTCATACTCTCTTTTTCCATTTGCTCCTCCTAGAAAAAATCTATATATAAATTTTTTCCATTTTTTCTAGCTTTATACATTAATTACATTATATATTCCTTGAGACACGCAATCTGCCATATTCATAATAAGTCCAAGAGATGTGTTTTGAAGCATTTTAAAATTATATTGTGGTTTCTTAAAGTCCTTAGAAACAATTCCTTTTATGCTTATATCACCTATATATATGCTTTTTTTATTTAATCCGCTACCTATATTCATTTTTTCCTTTGATACAACTATTTTCCCTATATCATTTTTATTTGACAGTGCCGCATCTATTGCAATAACGAAAGAGTCCTCTTGTATTTCTCTTACAACATCACATATGTTTTGAAAACATATTGTATTTTCTATATCCCCTATTATTTCTATATTTCTTTCCCCTTTAAAAAAGTTTTTCAATTTATATCCGACAAGTGGCCCAAAGCAATCACCTATTACTCGGTTGGTTCCAACACATAAAAATACAAGTTTCGATATTTCTATATCTTGAATTTTTTGTCTTAAATTATTACTAAAATCACATACGAAATTGTTATAGATTTCTTCATTAAAAACCATACTTACTCCTATTAGTTAGATAAATTGGAATTTGTGTGAACGATTCTAGGGACTGTCCCTCTTTTGTTGAATGACAAAAGGGGACTGTCCTGAATCGTAAATGTAATGTGTTTTGCGTTTTCGGGCAGACACAGGGCCTGCCCCT
>CAKPJR010000119.1 GCA_934162925.1 uncultured Clostridia bacterium
TGTTGCACTTTCCTTAAGGTTTCCCTCACTGGACGTTATCCAGCATCATTGCTCTATGGAGCCCGGACTTTCCTCATATAGGGCCTTGCGGCATCTACACGCGACTGTTCGGTTTACTCTATTTACTATTTTAATGTTTTTATGCTTAAAAGTCAATATTTTACAAGGTATTTATATTTTCTAACAAGTCCTTGTATTTAATATAAAATATCTTTTTATCTTTATACTGTAAAGAATTTTGCAATTCTTTTATTAATACATATGTTTTGTTTACTTTATATTCTTTATTTTTCATATATTCAATATTGCTTGTTATATTTTTAAATATATTCTCTGCTTCTATAATATTCTTTTCTACTTCTCCCCAATTTTCTTGTTCTACAAGTGCATAGGCGTTTATTATATATGATTTTACTTGTTTTATATTATCTTCATTTGAAATTGCTTTTTCTAATTTTGGAATTATAGCATATAAATCAGCAGCATTTTTTAATGAATCCACCTTATTTTCATCTTTTATACTTATTATGCATTTATCTAGTGTACTACTGAAATCAAGTATATCTGTACTATTTACATTTAAATTTGATAAGTCAATAACAATTACTGCCCAAGCTTCATTTATAATTTCAATTTGTGTTTTTATTAATTTCCAGTCTATGTCATTTTCATCTGTTTCTAAAACAGTTTTAGACTCCATTTGTGTTGTAGTAATATTACTTTTTTCTTGTTCTGTATTTAATTTGCTTTGACTACCTGATTGTTTTTCTTGTCCCTCTGATTCACTATTCTGTGTAGACTCCTTATCACTCCCAGAGTTTTTTCCAGAAGATCCGCCTTTTTCTCCCAAGTTAACTTCTTCTGAAGTTATTGTATAATTCTGCAGGGAAATATTGTTTAATTTATTTAATATACTTACTATTTTAGTATCCAAGTAATTTAATTCTTCATTTATTTTAGCTTTTTCATCATCCTTTGTTGGTTTATTACTACAACCTACTAATGAAAATATTATTATAACAAATAAAAAATATAATATTCGCTTTTTCACTACCATCACCTTAAAATATTATTTCCATTTTTTTAACATATATTCTATTTGTATAACATTATAAATATTTGAAATACTAATTATAATAAAGTGAGGTTTTATTGTGAGTGTTATTGTTTCTTTATATAGCAAAAAAAATAATGAAATAGATAGATTTTTAAGCAAATATAATAAAGATTTTGCTCATAGTAAAGATGCAACAGAATGGAAGAAAAATATAGATAATCCTATTGAGCTAGCAGATATTATTGGTGTTTTTATAGATAATAATGATGAGTTTGATATAAATATGTGGGTTAGTTTAGATAATAATTTTTTTATAAATGTAACAAATAATAATGCAGACCAAATAATAAGATACCTTTTTGAAAGGTATCCTTATTAGTTAGTTATCATTATTTTTCTGTTCTAATTCTTCTTTTACAATTTTAGCTTCTTCTTTCTTTTCTTTTGGTACTTCTACTGTCTCTATTTTTTGTTCTGCCTTCTCAAATGTTGTTTTTTCTTCTGTTTGTTTCTTTCCACATTTAGGGCAAAACAAATCTTCATCTCCTATTTCTGAATAGCATTTTATACACATTTTCTTATGGTTTAGAGTTAATATTTCTTTTCTATATTCTTCTATTTCTTTAGATAATTCATCTATTTTTGAGCATCTGTCTTTTATTTTTTCATAAAGATTTTCTCCTTTTTCTCTTATATGACTTTCGTATGATATTTTTCCAATTTCTTCATATAAATCTTTTATTTTGCATTTATTATCACTAATTTTCATTTTTAGTTTAGCTTCTCTTGCTATTTTATTTGTTGCTTCTGTTGTTTTTCTACTTATCTTATTAAAAACTTTCATTTTTACCTCCTAAAATTATTATATATTCTATAAGTTATTTTCACCATATTTTTATAAAATATTCTAGTCTTCTTCTTTAGCTTCTCTTGTCATTAATTTCAAAACTGCATCTTTTGGCCTTAAGTTGTTATATAAAATGTCATAAACGCTGTTTACTATTGGCATTTCTACATCATATTTTTTGCAAAGCTCATAAGCAATTTCTATGTTGTCAATTGCTTCTATTGTCATGCCCACCTCTTGTTTTGCCTGTTCTAATGTTTTACCTTTTCCTATAAGAATTCCTGCTTTTCTATTTCTACTATGGTTGCTCATGCATGTTACTATCAAATCACCGAAGTCCAGTTAAACCGTATATTGTTTTTATTTGTCCTCCCATTTTTACACTTAATTTAGCCATTTCTGAAAGTCCTCTAGTAAGTAGTGCAGCAAATGTATTATCTCCTAATTCTAATCCTGTAATTATTCCAGCACAAAATGCTATTATGTTTTTTAATGCTCCTCCTAATTCTGTTCCTTTCAAATCTTTTGTTTTATAAATTCTTAAATTTTCGTTCATAAATGTTTTTTGAACATCTTCTAATAAATCTTCATGTTTTGAAGCAATTACTAATGCTGTTGGAATCTCCATAGACACTTCTTCTGCATGGCTTGGGCCTGATAGTCCGCCTATCTTTAAATTTGGTAATTCTTCTTCAACCACTTCATTTAATGTATATAAAGTTTCCTTTTCAAATCCTTTAGAACAAATTATTATTGATTGATTAGTAATGTATTTTTTACATTTTTTAAGGGTCTCTCTTACAGCTTTTGAAGGCGTTACAATTAAAATCATTTCTGAGTCTTTTATTGCTTCTTCAAAGTCTGTAGTACACGTTATATTCTCTGGAATTTTTGCATTTGGAAGAAACTTGCATCTTTTTTTATTATTTATAATATCTGCTTCTTCTTGCAAATATGCCCACATTTTTATCTTATTATTCATTTTTGCTAAATGTATTGCTAAAGCTGTTCCCCAGCTTCCGCTACCTAATATACATATATTTTTCATTTGTTTACTCCTTTAATTTTAGGGAAAAAGGGGTCTGTCCCCTTTTTCCCTATTTCTTAAAACTTATTTTATTTTCTGTTCCGTTTTTTATTCTTTTAATATTTTCTCTATGGTTAAATATTACTAATAAAGCTATGAGT
>CAKPJR010000120.1 GCA_934162925.1 uncultured Clostridia bacterium
TTTGTTTTTAAAATTATTTTTTCTAGTAGGACTACTGCCTCATACATAATTGCTGCGACAGCTGCAAGTATTACTACGCTTGCCATTACTAGGTCTAATTGGAATACTTGACCTCCGTATACTATTAAATATCCGAAGCCCTGCTTTTGACACTAAAAATTCTCCTGATATTACTCCAACAAGAGAAAGACCTATATTTACTTTTAGTGAATTTATAAATGTAGAAATATTTGCTGGTATTATTATTTTTGTTAATATTTGTAGTCTGTTTGCATTAAATGTTTTTGCCATTTTTATTTTTTCGCTATCTGTATTTAAAAATCCATTTAAAATTTCTAATACTGTAACAATTAAAGAAATTGCCAATGCCATTACTATAATAGCTGAGGTGCCTGCTCCTACCCATATTATTATTACAGGTCCGGAGTGCTATTTTAGGTAAACTATTTAATACAACTAAAAATGGCTCTGATACTTTTGATAGAAATTTTGACCACCACAATATTATGGCAATTATTACTCCTAACATTGCACCAGATAAAAATCCAACTATTGTTTCATAACATGTTACTCCTAGATGTTTTAGCAATCCATTTTTAGATAAATTCATAAATGTTTTAAGCATTCTGCTAGGCTGGCTAGTTATAAAGCTATCTATTATTCCTTTATTTGCTAGCAATTCCCATAATGCTATAAAAGCAATAACAATTGTAATTTGAGTAAATAGTACTAGTATTTTTGTTGATTTAATCTTTTTTAAATACTTTTTTCTTTCTTCTGAATTATTTTTCTTTTGCATCAACATCCAGCTCCTTCCATAGGCTGTCAAAGTATTTACTAAATTTAGGACTTTTACGGCAATTCATTGGGTCTCTTCCTTCAATTTCAAAATCTATTGTATCAATTTTTTTGACAGTTGCTGGTCTTTTGCTAAGTACTACTATTCTGTCTGACATACTAATTGCCTCTGATATATCATGTGTTACCATTACAGTTGTTATATTTTCATTTTTTAGAATGCTATATATATCCTTTGTTACCATTATTCTAGTTTGATAGTCTAATGCTGAAAAAGCTTCATCTAATAACAAAATTTCTGGTCTTATTGCAAGTGTCCTAATTAGTGCTACTCTTTGCCTCATTCCTCCTGACAATTGAGAAGGATATTTGTCTTTAAATTCATAAAGATTATATTTTTTTAGCAAGTCTTTTACATACTGTTCATTAGCTTCAGTTTTTCTTTTTGTTATTTCTAATCCAAAAACCACATTGTTATATATCGTCCTCCACTCAAGCAAACTATCTTTTTGAAGCATATACCCAATTTTGTTTGATACATTCTCTGTTTCTATATTATCAATATATATCTTTCCACTCGATTTTTCTTCTAGTCCTGCAATTATTGAAAGTAATGTTGATTTCCCGGCATCCGACTTGGTCCAATTATGCTAACAAATTCGCCTTCATTTACATTAAAATTTATATTTTTTAAAGCTTCTATTTCTCCATTTTTAGCTTGATATGTCTTGTTTATATTTTCTAATCTTAAAACCTCTTTCATGCTATTCCTCCTACTATATTAATAATATATTCCTATTTATGTAAATTGGTGTCGAGTCAATTTAAATTTTAAGATGTTCTACACAAAAAAATATTTATCATTAAAATTTAACCATTTATATTCCAAAAACAGCCACATGTTTAGAATATAATGCAAAAAAAAGTAAATTATGTTATTATTATACTAATAAGAATGATTAAAAATAGAGGTGAAACAATGAATATTGAAATAAAAATTGATGAAAATTATACTACTCCAAAAGCTATAATTTATACAGATAAAATCAGTAAAGAAATATCAAATATAGTAGATAGTATATCTAGCATTGATAATAAGAATTTAAATGTTTATAAAGATGATAAGCTATATATTTTAAATCAAGATGAAATTGAAACAATATATTCACAAAATGGTAAAGTTTATGTACGCTATAATCAAGAATTATATACTGTAAAAAAAAGACTATATGAATTAGAACTGTTCTTAGATAAAAAAATATTTGTCAGAATATCGAATTCTGAAATTGTTAATTTTAACAAAGTAAAAAATATTGATTTTAAAATGATTGGAACAATGATACTAAATTTTAATAATGGCAATAAATCGTATGTTTCTAGACGATATATACCAAAGATTAAAGAATTTTTAGAAATATAAAAAAGGAGTTGGTTAAAATGGAAAAAGAAAATGTAGTAAGAAAAATTTTAATGAAAGCATTAGTAGGATTCCCAGTAGGTGCAACATTACTTATATTGGCGTATGCAAGTATATATTTTATATCTGGTGAAGATGTTTTTAATACAGAATTATATCAATTACATAATATAAATATATTAATTTCTCAAATTGCTTCTGTTGGAATTGCAGGTTATTTAATATCTATAACTCTTAATACTATATTAATTCTACAAAACAAAAATTTAGAAAGAAAATTAATGAAAAAGCATCCATATAAATCAGTATTTGCACTTGTATTATCATACTTATGTATAATCACCATATTCTATCTAATATTAGTAAATGAAAAAATATTTACTGAAAATATTATTACTTTAAATATAATTATATTATTAATAGTTTATATGTTCTTTGGCATAGTTTTTGGCATAAAACTCTTTATGGAACAAGATTTGATTAAAAAAATTAATCAAAGAATTAAAGAGAGAAATCATCAATAAAGATATAAAAAATTTTTACAATTAATTTTATTTTGGCGGACAAATTTGTCCGCTCTTATAATGCTTTTATAAGTACTGAAGATGCTTTTGTTATATAACTTCAAATTTGTTTAATATTCAAATTTATTTTCTTGTATATTGTGATTTTATATAATATAATTAATTCAGATTTATTTTTGGGAGGGAAAAATGGAAAAAAATATTGATGTAGCAATAATTATGGGCAGTGATTCTGATTTACCTATAATGAAAGATAGTGCCAAATCTTTGGACAATATGGGAATTTCTTATGAGATGAAAATTTTATCTGTTCATAGATGCCC
>CAKPJR010000121.1 GCA_934162925.1 uncultured Clostridia bacterium
GTTCAATTCTTATATAATATTGGTTTAGTTCCTAAAAAAGAAATGATTTGGACTCGTGTTAGCCATGGTATGGTTTTGGGGTCTAACAATGAAAAAATGAGTAAATCTAAAGGAAATGTTATTAATCCTGATGATATAGTTAATGAATATGGTGCAGATACTTTAAGACTTTATGAAATGTTTATGGGTGATTATACACAAGATGCTCCTTGGAGTACAGATTCTTTAAGAGGTTGTAAACGTTTTATAGATAAAGTTATTCGTTTAAAAGATAAAATTGGTGATGGAGAAGGTTATTCTAAAAAGTTAGAGCCAATTATCCACAAAACAATCAAAAAAGTGCAAACTGATTTAACTACAATGGCATATAACACAGCAGTATCAGCATTAATGATTTTGGCTAATAGCTTTGATGATGAAGATAAAATAACAAAAGAAGATTATCATTTGTTATTAACTTTACTTAATCCTATTGCTCCTCATATTACAGAGGAAATAAATGAACAATTAGGATTCAAGCCAATTTGCGAATCTAGCTGGCCTAAATATGATGAGGCTAAAACAATAGATAGCGAAAAGGAAATTCCTGTTCAAATAAATGGTAAAGTAAAGGCAACTGTTAAAATTGCTTTAGATGAAGAGGAAGCTAGTGTAAAAGCAAAGGCTTTTGAAGCTGTTTCTAGTTTGCTAGACGGAAAGAATGTTGTGAAAGAAATATATGTAAAGAATAAAATTTATAATATAGTTGTAAAATAAAGGTACAAAAAAACAGGATTGTTGCAAATTAACAATCCTGTTTTTTAATACTATACTATATATTTCCTCATTTTATTCGGAAAGTCAAATCGGCTATAGCAAATGATGACTTAAGTCACTTGTTCAATATAACTATTATTATATAATTCATCTGGACATATATCTGCTCCATTTTCCCATTCTATGGATAGTCCTGCTATTTTTACTTTTTTAAACTTATTATAGTCTTTTAATTCTTCAAAGGCTTTATGATTTAAATATGGTTTTACGTCAAATTTTTTTACTTCTCCATTATTGAATTTAATCTTTAATGTGTAATCTTCTAATACTTCTACCTCTTGAGCTCTTGGTCTCATTTAAATCACTCCAATCCCCTTATTTTTATAATCTCACCATTATCATTATACACCTTCCATGCAGCTTTTATTTCATCCTTATGCAATTCTATCCATGCCAAAACTAATTTTTCCTGTTTTTTTGGCAATTTTCCATCGAGAATAACTCCATCACAAGTAATTGACATTTCGTATTCGTTATACTTAATGTGTATATGTGGTTCATTATGATGTCCACCAATTTCTTTATAAATATAAATAAGTATACCATAAAAATGCGAAATAAGTGGCATAGTTTCACCTCCTTTATTGTAGCATTTTTAATTTAATTTTTCAACACTGATATTATTTAGAATTAAATTTTTAGAATAAAAAATGTTAGATTAAATTAATAATTATAATTTAGCATTCTACAAATTAAATGTCAATATTTTTTACAGTTTTTTACAAATGTATATTCTTTGTAATATATCTTGTATTTTGGGCGTATGCAATACGCCCCTACATTCTTTAGATTTGAGTTGAATAATAATCCTCTTATATTCTCTTATTACTTGTATTGTTTGACTTGTTGTCTACTTTATGTTAATATATAAATAATCAAATTTAGGAGGTATTTGATTTCCATACGCATTGAATTATGGAACAGTGCAAAATTACCAATTTCTAATCGAAAGGAGCTTTCTACTTTGTATTTACATTTTTTAGGAAGAGGTGCAGGTTTTGCTAATGAGCATACATCTGCATATTTTGTCACTAAAGGTAAGGACTTTTTCTTAATAGATTGTCCATCTTCTACTTTTGTGAAAGTTAAAAATTTTGATTTGTCTGCTTATGAAAACTTTTTTGTTCTCATAACGCACACGCATGGCGACCACGTTGGAGGACTTGGGCTGTGGGCTCAATATTGCTTCTTTGTACTTCATAAGAAACTTAATATTCTCGCTCCTTCAGAAGAAGTAGCAGAGGATATTAAAGCTCTTCTTACAATTGAAGGAAATTCCTTGGATTGGTACAATCTACATCTCATTGATTCCGATAAGCTTTATGGTAACAATATGAGTGTTTATATTGAACCCATTTTGACTAAGCATTCTCCTCAACTTGATGGTAAATGTTTTGGTTATTACATTGAGAATATTTTTGGAGATGAAGATGTTTCTCCTGATGACCAGCTTTTTGTTTATACTGGCGACACTTCAACATTGCAACCTTTTGAAGAGCTTTTCGGATTTGCTCGTGAAATTTATGTTGATGTATCCGTTTTTTATGGGCAAATACATTTAAAGCTTGAAGAAACTTTGCCTCAACTCATTGAATTAGCTCAAAAAGATATAAAAGTATATCTTATGCATTTGGATGATGTTGAAGCTGCAGAAAGAATGATCACAGATGTTCCCGGAATCGAAATTGTAAAACTTTCATAAAAAAGTAATCGGCATAGATTAAAACTCTATGCCGGTTTTATTTATTTAAAGTACTCTATTCCTGATTCAAATAATTTTTGGTCCATATTTCCTGGCACATTTATTATATTTCCTCTATAACTTCTTTCTGAATGTGCCATTTTTCCAAGTATTCTACCGTCTTTGCTTGTTATTCCTTCTACTGCATATACTGAACCATTTGGATTGTAGTCTATATCGTATGTTGCATTTCCTTTTTCATCTACATATTGTGTTGCTACTTGCCCATTTGTTATTAATTCCTGCATTACTTTTTCGCTTGCTACAAATTTACCTTCTCCATGCGAAATTGGTATTACAAATTCCTCTCCTAAATCTACTTTGCTAAACCATGGTGATAATTTTGATACTACCTTTGTTGTTACCAATTTTGATTGGTGTCTTGCTATGTTGTTGTATGTTAGTGTTGGCATTTTTGATGTTGGTTCTACAATTTCTCCATATGGCACTAACCCTAATTTTATTAATGCTTGGAATCCATTACATATTCCTA
>CAKPJR010000122.1 GCA_934162925.1 uncultured Clostridia bacterium
GGAATAAAAGAAGCATATACAACAGGTAGAGGAAAAATAACATTAAGAGCAGAAGCAGAAATAGAAGAAATGAGTGGAAATAAGCAAAGAATAATAGTTTCTTCACTTCCTTATCAAGTAAATAAAGCAAAATTAATAGAACATATTGCAGATTTAGTTAAAGAAAAAAGATTAGAAGGAATTTCTGCAATAAGAGATGAATCAGATAGACAAGATAAAGTTAGAATTGTTATTGAATTAAAAAGAGATGCAAATCCACAGGTTGTTTTAAATCAGTTATATAAAAATACACAAATGCAAGATACATTCGGAATTATAATGCTTGCTTTAGTAGATGGACAACCACAAATACTAACATTAAGAGAATGTTTGGATCATTACATAGAACATAGAAAAAATGTAGTATTAAGAAGAACAAAATTCGATTTAGATAAAGCAGAAGCAAGAGCTCATATATTAGAAGGATTAAAAATTGCATTAGATAATATTGATGAAGTAATTGCAATTATTAGAGCTGCATATGATGATGCTAAAGAAAGATTAATGGAAAGATTTGGTCTTTCTGAAATACAAGCTCAAGCAATACTAGATATGAGATTAAAAACATTATCTGGATTGCAAAGAGAAAAAATAGAAGAAGAATATAATGAATTAATGAAATTAATTGCATACTTGAAAGAAGTTTTATCTAGTGAAACTTTAGTATATGGAATAATTAAAGATGAATTAATAGAAATAAGAGATAAATTTGGCGATGAAAGATTAACAAAAATAGTTGCAGCTGAAGGAGATATAGATGTTGAAGATTTAATTAAAGAAGAACAATCTGTAATTGCTTTAACACATTTTGGATATATAAAAAGAATGCCAATAGATACATATAAAAGCCAAAAAAGAGGTGGAAAAGGAATTACTGGTATTGCAACAAGAGAAGAAGACTTTGTTAAGCAAATATTTACAGCTTCAACACATGATACAATTTTATTCTTTAGTAATAAAGGAAAATTGTATAAATTAAGAGGATATGAAATTCCAGAAGCAGGAAGAACTGCAAGAGGTACAGCAATAGTAAATTTATTAAGTTTAGATGCAGGAGAAAAAGTTTCTGCAATTATTCCAATTCAAAATTTTGCAGAAGGAAAATACTTATTATTTGCAACGAGAGATGGAATTATTAAAAAGACTGCACTTAGTGAATATAATTCTGCAAGAAAAACAGGCCTTCTTTCTATAACACTAAAGGGTGAAGATGAATTAATAGATGTAAGATTGACAGATGGAGAAGACAATATAGTTTTAGTTACAAAAGAAGGAATGTCAATTACATTTGATGAAAAAGACGTTAGACCAATGGGAAGAGTATCTCAAGGAGTTATAGGAATTAGATTAAATAAGGATGATCAAGTAATAGGAATGGAATCTATTATAGCAGGAGCTAACGCAACATTACTTGCAATTACAGAAAATGGATTTGGAAAAAGAACAGAACTTGAAGAGTATAGAGTACAAACAAGAGGTGGAAAAGGTGTGATAACATATAAAGTTACACCTAAGACAGGTTCAATTGTAGGTATTAGAATCGTGGAAGAACCAGATGATGTAATGCTTATAACAGATACAGGAACAATAATAAGAATCAATGTATCAGAAATAAGTATACTTGGAAGATCTACACAAGGTGTTACTTTAATGAGAACAAACGAAGGAAGAGTAGTTAGTATAGAAAAAATAACTGAAAAAGAAGAAGAAAATGATTAAAATATATTTAGTTTTTTAGGGTTTGATTTATGATAAATAAAGAAGAAGAGTTTGATATAATATATAAAAATCTATATGATAAATATTTTACAAAATTCGAAAAAATGAGAATGGATGATAAGAAAGATTCTAAGATTAGTCTCTTGGGTGTTGGACTTATATTTCTAGCTGCATTAATGGTAGAAATTTACCTTGAAGAAAAAAATAATATATTATTATATATTGCAATTATATTAGGAACAAGTGGAGTAGCAATTTGTGCGGTTCAAATTAGAAAAGAAAGTAATTACTATGAATTATATAAAAAACAAGTGATTACAGAATTTGTTAGTTACATCTTACCAGGATGTAAATATTTGCCAGATGTAGAAATAGAAGAAAAAAATAAAATGATTAACTTATATGAAAAAGCTGAATTTGATACAGAGCCATTCAACAGAAGTGAAAGTGATGATTATATTTTTGGAAATATAAATAATATAGAAATAAAAATATGTGATTTAAATACATATTATGAAGAATATATAAAAAATAACGAAAAAAGACAGAAAAATAGATTTAAAGGATTGTTTGTTAACGCAAAATTATCAAATTTAAAAAATATTGAAATAAAAATTTTAAATAAAAATAGAAATGAAAATAGAACTAAGGTTAAGTTAGATAATGATGAGTTTAATAATAATTTTACAGTAGTATCAAATTCAGCTATAGAAGTTTATGAAATTATTACAGCAGATGTAATACAAATCTTAAATGATTGTTTAGAAAAAAATAAAATAAAATTTGACATTTCAATAAAAAATAATATTATTAATTTTAGATTTTACACAGATCCAATATTTGAACCAGCTAGGAATGAACAAGTAATGAAAAAAGATAGTTTTTATAGATATTATAATATATTTGATTATGTAATAAATTTTTTAACTACCATAAATAAAATATACGAAGATTTAAATTTCTAGCAATAAAATCTTACGGAAACGCTTGATTTAAGAAAAAAAGTGTGATAATATTTTATGCATAATTTAAAAACAAAGAAAAGGACAAGACAAATAAAGTAAAACTAACAGAGAGCTAGATGAATGCTGAAATTCTAGTAAGATAATAATTTATTTGTTATCACCTTGGAGTTGCTTGAATGAAAAAAGTAATTTAAGCCGTAAGTCTGCGTTAAAGACGAATAAGATATATAAATTTGTTTATATTTAAAATTTATATAAATTAGGTGGTACCATGAGAAAAATCTCGTCCTATGT
>CAKPJR010000123.1 GCA_934162925.1 uncultured Clostridia bacterium
TCGCTTTGCTCGGGCAGGGCTAAGGAAGCCTAACCTTGTTGTATACGCAAAAATCTTCGATTTTTCCTATACAATAAGAAATAAAGGGCGACTTAAAGTCGCCCTTGTTATATATATTAACTACATTTCTCTTGCTTTTATTATATATCTTTGTTTGTTATCATTTGTACAAGTTATCAATGTCACCTCTTTTTTTCCTCCTGTTAATTGTGATGTACATGCAACATTGTCTGGTTCAACTATATATTTATCATATACTACATAGTTAAGAGTAGTCCCGCTTAAATCTTTTATTTGCACTATATCTCCACTATTCAAGTTAGGCACTTTACTAAAAAACTTAGAGTTTTTATAATTATGTCCTACTATACACAAATTTCCAACTTGATTTGGATTTGCTCCATGAAACTTACAAACTGATATTTTTAATAGAGTATCTATATTATCTAAATTATCAGCTGTTAATATTGGATAGTTGACATTAATTGATGGTATATTAATTTCACCTATTGTATAATATTCTGCTCCATCATTTGTTTTTAATCTTTGCTGTTCTGGTGTAACTTCCGTTTCTTCTGTCTCTTCACTTACACTTACATCTTCGTCTAATGCTTGATTCAAAATTACTACTATTACATCATCTTCTATTTTTTCTGTAGTATTATAATTTATATTTGCTAACAATTCCTTAGAAACCTCTTCACTTTTATTTCTATCATACTCTGCATAAATTGCATAAGTAGATAATGCGCATAGCAAAAAAACAGATAAGAAAAATTCAAATCTAAATATCTTTTTTTTCTTTTTTAATTCTGGAGTTACATATAGTTTTTCAGAAATAAGAATTTGATTCATTAGTTATCCCTTTCTTTGCATATTATACAATATTATTTTATCATAATTGTTTTAGCTTTTCAACCACTGAATTTATACTTTTTTTAGGTGTTGAAGCCCCTGCCATAATTCCTATTTTTTTAAAGTTTTTCATTATGTTTTGTTCTATTTCTTCTTCATTCTCTATCAAAAAACTTTCTTTACAATATTTTTTCGAAATCTCGTATAATTTATTTGTATTTGAACTATGTTTTCCTCCTATTATTACCATGGCATCAACTTCTTTTGCTATTTGTTCTGTTTCCTCTTGCCTTACTTTTGTAGCATTGCAAATTGTATTTTCTATTTTTATTTCTATGCCTTTATTTTCTAGTTCTTCTTTTATTTTTTGTATAATCCTATCGAATTTTCCCAAGCTATACGTAGTTTGGACTAAGACTAACAATTTATTTATACGTAATTTATAAAAATTCTGTATCTTTTTTTCTATATCTTCATAGTCCTCTATTATTTCTGAATTATCTCCACAATAGCTTATTGTTCCAATTGTCTCTGGATGTTCTTTATGTCCAACTAAAAATATATAATATCCATTATCAGCATATTCCTTAGCAATTTTATGTATTTTCAAAACTTTCGGGCAAGTAAGATCTAATATTTTTATTCCTAATTCATTTGCTAAAGTATAAGTTTTTTGTCCTTCTCCATGTGCTCTTATTATTACATTTTCTTTTGCATTTGTTACTTTATCAATAACATTTAATCCATTTCTTTTAAGCTCTTCTGTTACTTGCTTATTATGTACCAGTTCTCCTAAACAATAAACATTTTCTTTTTGTTTAAGCAGTTCCTGTGTCTTAGTTACTGCATTATTTACACCAAAGCAAAATCCAGCTGTTTTTCCAATGATAATTTCCATTAAAAATTTCCTTTCCCTCGCTTAAATCATTTTTACAATTTCCTCTTTTAATACATTTACTATATCTTCTTGTTTTACTTTTCTAATTATCTCACCCTTTTTAAATAAAAGACCTTCTTTAATTCCTCCTGCAATTCCTATATCCGCATGTCTTGCTTCATTTGGTCCGTTTACTCCACATCCCATTACAGCTACTGTAATAGGCGCCTTTATTGTTTGTAAGAATTCTTCTATTTCATTCGCTATTGGTATTAAATCGTATTGGATTCTTCCACATGTTGGACATGCTATAAGTGTTGGTGCATTTCTGTATAAATTACAGTCTTTCAATATTTCTTTTGCAACTTTTATTTCCTTAACTGGATCTGCTGACAATGATACTCTCATTGTATCTCCTATTCCCTCTCTTAGTAGTATTCCAAGCCCTATGCTCGAGCTTACTGTTCCACTAAATTCTGTTCCTGCATGTGTTACACCTAAATGCAATGGGTAATTTATTGTATTTGCAGCTTCTTTATAACTTTCTATGCATAGATCTAACGAAGATGCTTTTAAAGATAGTGCTATATCATAAAAATCTAAGTCTTCTAATATTTTTATATGTCTTAATCCAGCTTCTACCATTCCTTTGGCAGTAGGTTTTCCATCTCTTTGTAAAATGTCTCTTGGAAGCGATCCACTATTTACTCCTATTCTAATTGGAATTTTTCTTTCTTTGCAACTATCTACCACCGCTTTTACTCTATCTACACTTCCAATATTTCCTGGGTTTATTCTTATTTTATCCACTCCTGCCTTTGCAGCCTCTAATGCTATTCTATAGTCAAAATGTATATCAGAAACAATTGGTATATGTATTTTACTTTTAATTTCTTTTATTGCTTTTGCATCTTCTTCGTCTAAGCATGCAACTCTTATGATTTCACATCCTGCTTCTTCTAATTTTAAAATTTGTTCTACTGTAGATTTTACATCTTTTGTTTTTGTGTTTGTCATTGATTGAATTACAACTTTATCTTGTCCTCCTATTTGTACATCTCCTACAAATATTTTTCTTGTTTCATTTCTTTTTATCATAACTATCACCTTAATTTATTATTTTACTTTTTTATTTTATCATATATTATTTAGTTTTTAAACAAATAGTAATAAAAATTGTAATTTGTTTAATTTTTATTAGCTCTATGTTAAACGGATTATAAATTTAAAATGCCTCATTATTTGTC
>CAKPJR010000124.1 GCA_934162925.1 uncultured Clostridia bacterium
GTATACGTACTTTTTGCTCATAAATTAAAACCCTCTTTCTTTAATATTTTTTCAAAGTTCTGTATCATTATATATCAAGCATATTTAAAATGCAATCGTTTTTTGTAATATTTTTGTAACATTTTTAATCTAAAGCAAAAATAGAGCGTATTCTATACGCCCTATTTTTTATTATTTTATTGGTTCATTTGTTTTGCAACTTCTTCAGCAAAGTTTTCTTCTCTTTTTTGAAGTCCTTCACCTTTTTCAAATCTTGCAAATTTTACTATTTCTGCATTATTATTATCTAGCAATTTTTGAACTTTTATATCTGGTTCTTTTACAAATGGTTGTTCTAACAAACAAATTTCTCCGTAGAATTTTCCAATTCTTCCTTGAACCATTTTTTCAGCTATTTCTGCTGGTTTTCCTTCGTTTATAGCTTGTGCTTTTAATATTTCCATTTCATGTGACACTACATCTTGAGGAACTTGTTCTCTATTTAAATATTCTGGTTTTGCTGCTGCAATTTGCATGCATACGTCTTTTGCAACTTCTTCTGTTCCTTTTGGGCAGTCTACTAAAACGCCTATTTTTCCGTCACCATGTACATAGCTTTCTATCATTCCTGTACTTTCAAATCTTTCAAATCTTCTAACTGACATATTTTCCCCTATTGTTGCTATTTTATCTGTTAATATATCTTTTATTGTTTTAGAAGAATCTTTTATTGATTTTTCTGCTAATAAGCTTTCCACATCTGATGGATTTGTAACAGCTATTTGTTTTGCTGTATCTGCAACAAATTTTCTAAATTCTTCATTTTTTGCAACGAAATCTGTTTCTGCATTTACTTCTAATACTACTCCAACTTTTTTGTCATCTGTTACATAGCAATATACTAATCCTTCAGCTGCTATTCTATCTGACTTTTTAGCTGCTTTAGTTATTCCTCTTTCTCTTAATAACTCAGCTGCTTTTTCCATATCTCCATCTGTTTCTGTCAAAACTTTTTTACAATCCATCATTCCTGCGCCTGTTTTTTCTCTCAATTCTTTAACTAATTGTGCTGTAATCATATTGCTTTCCTCCTTTAAAATTATAAATTCATATTTTACTATTGTAGGGGTCGCTACCCACAGCTCCCCTCTTATTTGCGAGGCCCTAAGGGATGCGTCCCCTACAACATTTACATATCATATATTATTCTTCTACTGTTTCAGCTTCTTCTGCAACAACTTCTTCAATGCTTGTTGGTTCTTCTGTTACTGTTTCTACAGGTTGTTCGTCTTCTAGAACTTCTCCTTGTCTTCCTTCTATGATGGCATTTGCCATAACATCTGTAATTAATTTTACAGCTCTTATTGCATCATCATTTCCTGGTATTGGATAGTCAACATCTTCTGGGTTACAGTTTGTATCTACTAATCCAACAATTGGAATATTCAATTTTTTAGCTTCTAAAACAGCTATTCTTTCATTTTTAGGATCAACTACAAACATTGCTCCAGGCATTCTTGTCATATCTTTAATTCCGCCAAGATTTTTTTCTAATTTTTCCATTTCATTTTTTAATGCTGCAACTTCTTTTTTAGGTAATACTTCAAATGTACCATCTTGTTCCATTTCTTCTAGTTTATTTAATCTTTCAATTCTTTTTCTAATAGTTTTAAAGTTTGTAAGCATTCCGCCTAACCATCTTTGATCAACATAGAACATATTGCTTTTTATTGCTGCTTCTTTTACGCATTCTTGAGCTTGTTTTTTTGTTCCTACAAACAAAATATCCTTTCCATCTTCAGCAACTTCTTTTATAAAGTTATATGCCTCGTCAATTTTTTTAGATGTTTTTTGTAAATCAATAATATGGATGCCATTTCTAGCTTGATATATATATTCAGCCATTTTAGGATCCCATCTTTTTGTTTGGTGTCCAAAGTGTACACCTGCTTCTAGTAATTGTTTCATTGCAACTACTGCCATTTTTACATTCCTCCTTATTTGTTTTTCCTCCACATAGCTTTCTTGCATTTAAGAACACTTAATCTAAAATTTAAGCACAATCTTAAACTATAACTATATGTGCGTATTTTTCAACTTAGTTATTATACCAAAGTTTATGTTTATTTGTCAAGCATTAAACCTATTATTCATATAATTTCATGTTACTGTTCAGACAAAAAAGCGTAGAGAATATATCGGTGCGATTTTAATCTATCACTTTTTGGAGAAGCTACCCTAATGATAATTTGTTTCGGACAGACACAGGACTTGTCCCTACATAAATTCTAAATTTTAAATTTTGGTCTAAACATATACTAAATTCTAGATTAATCTTTTCTTCCAAGCTTAAATAAAACGGCTACTTTTTTGTGTAGCCGTTTTGTTTAAGCTATTTCTCCTTGTTTTCCTAATATTGACTTTTTCTTCACTTTATCTCTTCTTACTTCTTTTTCTTCATTTATCACTAATTTAGGTCCTGCTTTTTTCTCTACTGTTTCCTTAGTTATAATACATTTTTCTATTTTTGGATTTGTTGGAATATCAAACATTATATCTCTCATTATATCTTCTATAATCGAGCGCAATCCTCTTGCTCCAGTATTTCTTTCTATTGCTTTTTCTACAATTGCATCTAATGCTTCTTTTTCGAATTCTAGTTCCACTCCATCTAGCTCTAGTAGTTTTTTATATTGTTTTGTTAATGCATTTTTTGGTTTAGTTACTATATTTATTAACGCTTCCCTATCTAATTCTCTTAAAGTTGCAATAATAGGTAATCTTCCAACAAATTCAGGAATTAATCCGAATTTTAATAAATCTTGTGGCAATAATTCTTCAAATATTTTATATTTTTCTAATTCTTTTTTGCTTTCTATTTGAGCTCCAAATCCCATTCCTTTTTTGCCAGTTCTATC
>CAKPJR010000125.1 GCA_934162925.1 uncultured Clostridia bacterium
TTAAATTTGGAAAAACAGAAGGAAATGCACTATGGCTAGATAAAAATAAAACATCAAGTTATGAATTATATCAATACCTAGTAAATCTTGAAGATACAATGATTATTAGTTACTTAAAGAAATTAACATTCTTAAGCAAAGAAGAAATAGAAGAGATAGAAGCAAAACATAATGAGCATCCAGAATTAAGAGAAGCACACAAAATACTTGCAAGAGAAATAATAACAGATTTACATGGAAAAGAAGAATATGAGAAAGCTGTTAGAATTAGTGATGCATTATTTAAAGGTAACTTCAGTGACTTATCAAACGAGGAATTAGGAGAAGCCTTTAAAGGAAATGAAGTAAAAGAAGTAGAACTTAATAAAAACATATTAGATGTATTAGTAGAAATGAATGTTGCAACTAGTAAAAGACAAGCAAGAGAATTTATTTCTGGAAATAGTATAGAAATAAAAGGAGAGAAGGTAAAAGACTTAGACAAGACAATAACAGAGCAAGACCTTATAAACAATACATTTTTAATTATAAAAAGAGGAAAAAAGAATTATTATGTAGGTAAACTATGTATTGACAAACAATAAAATATTGTGAAATAATGTATTACAATAAAAATAATTAAGGAGGAAAATGATGAAAAAATCACTAAAACTAGTTTTAGCAATAATGTTAATAATATCATTAGCATTTGCAACCACAGGATGTGGTAATAATAAGAATAACGATGAAAATTCAAAAAATGAAAGTAGTGTAAATACAGAAAACAAAACAGAAGAAAATGGTAAATCTAAAACATACAATGCACTTAATAAAGTGCTTTCAGGTGAAAATTATGTGATGACATTACAAGGTAAAGCAGATATGGGTGAAGGAGAAGAAGATGTTACTATGACTGTTGCAGCAAAAGGAGAAAACATTTATATTGATGTAAATGCTACAAGTCAACATGCAACTATTATGTATAAAGATGGAACAACATATATAATTTCTCATGACGAAAAAGCTTATATAGCAATGAAAGGAAAAGATGAAGGAACTTTTGATGAAGATACAACATTTATTAGTAAAGACGATTTAAAAGCCATAGAGTCACAAGAATGCAAAAAAGGAAAAGAGACAATAGATGGAACAGAATATGAATATGAAGAATTTAATACTGATGAAGGTAACACAACAGAAAGATATTATTTCCTAAATAATGATTTAAAATATGTAAAATCAATTGATGAGGATGAAGAAGAGTTAATGAAAATAATAAAACTATCATCAGAAGTAGATGAGTCTTTATTTAATATACCAACAGGTTATGAAACAGTTGATATGGATAACTTGCAATAATATAATAACAATAGTTAAAAGGTAGAATATTACAAAATTCTACCTTTTTTATTGTATAGGATAAAATAATATGATAAGATAAATACGAATAAAATAAAAGGAGGAAGTTCTTATGATAGCAATTGGAAGTGACCACGGAGGATATAAATTAAAAGAAGAAGTAAAAAAATATTTAGATGAAAAGGGTATAGAATATAAAGACTTTGGGACATATTCAGAGGATAGAGTTGATTACCCAAACATTGCAAAAGAAGTATCAAAAGCAGTACAAGAAAAGAAATGTGATAGAGGTATATTAATTTGTAGATCTGGCTATGGAATGGCAATGGTAGCAAATAAATTTAAAGGGATAAGAAGTGCACCATGTTTTTGTGAAGAAGCAGCAAGATTTTCTAGGCTACATAATGATACAAACGTTTTAGCACTTGGAGCAGATTATGTAACAGTAGGAGAAGCAATTGCTATTGTAAGAATGTGGATAGGAACAGAATTTGAGGGCGGAAGACATAAAGAAAGACTAGATATGGTCGCAGAAATAGAAAACGAAAACATGAAATAGAATATTTGTAGTGGCGGACGACTCTGTCCGCCATTTATACATATCAAAATAAAAAGAAAGAGGTTAAACCATGAAAATAATTTTAGCATCAAATTCTCCAAGGAGAAAAGAGCTACTACGGAGAAATAGTAAAAGAATTTGAAACAGTGGCAAGCAATTTTGACGAAAGTACAATAAAAGAAGAACACCCAGAGAAGCTAGTAAAAAAACTAGCAATAAATAAAGCAAGAGAAGTATTTGATAAAGTTCAATCAAATTATGAAGAACTAATAGTAATAGGTGGAGATACAGTAGTATATTTCAATGGAAAAATATTAGGGAAACCAAAAAGTGAAGAAGATGCATGCGATATGCTAAAAGAATTGCAAAACAATGTAAATTATGTATATTCTGGTTTAGCAGTTATAATAAAAAAAGACGGAAAAGTTATTGAAAAGAATGACTATACAAAAACAGCAGTATATATCAAAAAGATGACAGAAAAAGAAATAAAAGAATATGTTAAAACAGGAGAACCATTAGACAAAGCAGGAAGTTATGCAATACAAGGAATAGGTGGAAAATTTATAGATAGAATAGAAGGTTCATATAATAATGTAGTAGGAATGGATACAGAAAAATTAGCCAAATATCTCGGAGAAAATTAATTTTAACAAAACCAATAAAAACTATTGTTTTAAACAAAAAAATATGATATTATATTAAACAGAATTGAAGAATTAAAGCCGTTTGAAAAAGCAAAGTAAGATAGCTAAAATGTATTTAAGAGAGAATAGGTCAAAGGCTGAAAGCCTATTTAATACAAGTTTATCTGAAATTTCACTTTTTAGGCCTTATATTGAAATAATAGTAGATATAAGCGTGTGCTAGCGTTAATAGCATAAATGAGGTTAATTATATAATTAATAAATTTAGGTGGTAACACGGTAAAAATCGTCCTATTATATAG
>CAKPJR010000126.1 GCA_934162925.1 uncultured Clostridia bacterium
ACCCAAATACAGACTATAGACAATTTATAGATTTTTTTCATACAGGAATCAAAGTAAACGATTCTTCTATGATATATTTACATGATGATATAAATAATGCATATAAACAATATTATACAGAAAATACAAACATATTGAATACAGAAATATTAAATACATATTTTGAACTAAAAATATTACAAACAGATTTTGTATGTTCAGATAAAAATGTATTAATAAAAAGATATAAAATAAAAAACAAAAACAATATAGATTTGCAAATAAGCTTTTTAATACACTCTGGACTTATAACAAATGAAAATAATCAAGTAAGCGGATATTTTAAAAATAATACTTTATTTCAATATATGCATGATTATACATTTGCCATATATTCAAATAAAACAATAAACAATTCACAAATTAACAATAATGCTACAAATATAGAAGAAGGTATAATAGGAGACAAAGATTACATAGGAATGTCTAACGATTCTAGTATTAGTTTTGATTTAGGTGTTTTAAAACCAAATGAAGAAATTGAATTTTGCATATATGTAAATATAAACCATGGAGCAGAAATAAAAACAACAGAAGCAAAAATAGAAGAAATTAAAAAAATAGATTATAAAAAAGAGCTAGACAAAACAAAGAGATATTGGGAAAAATATGTAAAAGATCATGATACAATTAAATTACCAAATTCAAATACAAAATATATGGAAAAAATAGAAAAAATATATAAAAGAACGATACTTTTATATCCATTACTTACAAACCACTTAACAGGAGGAATCTCAGCAGCAATAGAAATAGATGAGGAAAGAACAAAATGCGGAAGATACTCTTATTGTTGGCCAAGAGATGGAATATTTATAACAAATGCACTAGACATATTAGGAATGGAAAAAGAAACAGAAAAATTCTATAAAACTTTTTGTAAAATGACACAAAGTAAAAATGGAATGTGGGAACAAAGATTTTATACAGATGGAACACTAGCACCATGTTGGGGATATCAAATTGATGAAACCGCAAGTGTAGTATATGGAGTATATAATCATTATGAACATACAAACAATTTAAAATTTTTGAAAGACACACTAAAAATGTGTGAAAATGCTACTAAGTACTTAAAAAAATACACACAAGATTTACTAGAAGGAAAAGAAGAAGAATATAAAAGTTATGATCTTTGGGAAGAAAACGAAGGAATACATACATATTCTTTAGCAGCAATATTCTCAAGTTTTGAAGTAATGATAAAGATATATGAAAAAGTAAAACCAGAATTTAAAGAAAACAGATTAAAAATAGAAAAAATAGAGAAAGAGCTAATAATACTTAAAGAATATTTAGTAAAGATAAAAGACTATATATTAAAAAATCTATATGACAATAATAAAAAATCATTTATAAGAAACAAAGATGGAAAAATAGATATAAGTTTATTAGGTTTAGTTACACCATTCAAAGTATTTGCACCAAAAGAAAAGAAAATATTAAACACAATAGAAAAAATGGACTTAAGTATAAGAACATATACAGGAGGATATCTAAGATATGAAGGAGACAACTATGTAGGTGGAAATCCATGGATAATATCAAGTTTATGGATGGCAAATTACTACATAGAAGCTGGAAATAAGAAAAAAGCAAGAGAATGTTTTGAATTCGTAGTAAAAACAGCAACAGAACATGGATTCTTAGCAGAACAAATAGACAACAGTACAATGCAAGCAAAATGGGTAATAGGACTTGGATGGTCACATGCTATGTTTATTGATGTATTACAAAAATTATACAAATAAAACAATATGGGATTTGTAGGGGCGTATTGTATACGCCAAAAACACATTACAAACACGTAGGGGCGGGCCCTGTGTCCGCCCAAAAGGAGAAAATATGGAAGAAGAAAATAAGAAAAATAAAACAAAGGTAAAAAAAGAAATAAGCAACAAAAAAGCAATAATAGCAATAATTTCAATTGTAATTTTAATAGGAATTTGCGTATTTGTATATGCAAATATAAGAAAAAAGGAAGATAAATGCGAAAATAATTTTAAACAAACAAACAACTCCGAAAAATATAAAGAATCAAATTTTAACAACACAGGAGTTCGTCCTGACGGATTTAATTTTAATATTGATATTGTTTATGAAAAACCCATAATCTACCTATACCCAGAAGTTGAAACAGAAGTAACAGTAAAAGTAGGAAATCCACAAAACCTAACACACACATATCCAAAATACGAAAATGAGTGGAAAGTATTAGCAAAACCAAATGGAGATTTGAAAGACCTAAAAACAGGAAGAAACCTATATTCATTATATTGGGAAGGAATAAACACAGTAGAACCAAATATGAATGAAGGATTTATTGTAAAAGGAGAAGATACAATAGGATTCCTAGAAGAAAAATTAGAAATATTAGGATTAAACGAAAGAGAAGCAGAAGAATTCATAGTATATTGGTTGCCAAAATTAGAAAGTAATAAATACAATTTTATAAGGTTCCAAACAGAAAAAGAAATAAATAACAATATGCCATTAGAAATAACACCAAAACCAGAAACAGTAATAAGAATAGTAATGGAATTTAAAGGATTAGAAGAACCAATACAAATACAAGAGCAAAAATTAAGCACACCACAAAGGACAGGTTTCACAGTAGTAGAATGGGGCGGAACAGAAATAAAATAGAACAAAACATGTGGGATTTGTAGGGGCGTATGCAATACGCCCCTACAGACACCAGCAAAAACAATAGGTGCAATTATAAAAGGAATAAAGAGTGCAACGAGTAGGCAAATAGGTTATTCAATCTGGCAAAGAAATTA
>CAKPJR010000127.1 GCA_934162925.1 uncultured Clostridia bacterium
TCTGTTGATTTGCTATCATCTTTTTGAAATCCATCTGGTAGTGATATTTTTGTAGAATCTACTTTTCCATCTGTTCCCATTGCTCCTACTACTGCTGACAATAATTGTTCTTTTTCTGCTTCTTTTTGCGTTTCTGTTGCTGCTTTAGTTGCACTTTCAAATAGTCCTCCATTTAGTGCTACATTAATTGTTACTCCTACTAATATTAGCATTACTATTACTGTAATAATTAGGGCAATTAGAGTAATTCCATTGAAATTTGAGTGTACACTACTGCATTCAATGTTTTTTTGTTTGCTTCTTTTTAAAAAATCAGGACAGTTATCTATAACTTCCTTTTGGGCAGACACAGGGCCTGCCCCTACATTCTTTGATTTCTTCATTTGTTTCATCCTTTCTTTTGTTTTTTACTTTATGAAAGGATGTTATCATATGCTTTTTTATTTTTTAATACTTTTTATGTTTATTTATACTTACTTATTTTTCTATCTTGCTTTTTACATATACAACAAGGTTAGGCTTCCTTACTTCTGCCCAAGCAAAGCGAGTGGCATGTATTTTGCACTTTCTTCGAAGGTATACTTAGCAAAATGCCTTTCTTATTGTATAGGAAAAATCGGCTTTTATCTTGACCTTATGTAAGATTTTTCCTATACAACAAGGTTAGGCTACCTTAAAACGCCCGAACGAAGTGAGTGGCATGTATTTTGCTCTTTCTTCGAAGGTATACTTAGCAAAATGCCTTTCTTATATTACTACATATTCTTTACTTGATTTTGTAAGAGGGATACATTCAGTTTTGGTAATTAATACTGTGTCTTCTATTCTTATTCCATATCTTCCTGGCAAATATATTCCAGGTTCATCTGTAACAACCATATTTTCTTTTAAAAAGCTTTCACTTCTTGAGTTTATATTTGGCATTTCATGTATTTCTAATCCCACTCCATGGCCTAGTCCATGTATCAATGTATAGTTATTAAACTTAAAACTATCATCTACCATTCTTGATAATGTTTTAATACTATAATTACTTCTAGCTTCTTCTAATACGTTATTTTGATTTTTTAGTACTAAATCATATACTGGCTTAATTTCTTCTAGAATACACCCCATAAAAATTGTTCTGGTCATATCTGAACAGTATCCTTTATATTTGCACCCCATATCTATTAATATTGGGTCTGCCATTTGTATTTTTCTATCAGAAGGTTTCCAATGTGGTATAGAAGAGTTTGGTCCACTTGCAACTATTGGATCAAATGAATTTCCTTCTGCTCCATTAGTTTTAAAAAATATTTCTATTTCTAAAGCTACTTGTTTTTCTGTCATTCCTTCTTTTATGTATGTTAGTAAGTGTTCAAAACATTTGTCCGTAATTTCACATGCTTTTTTTATATTTTCTATTTCTTCTTCTTCTTTTATCATTCTCTGTTTTTCAATTATGCCTTCAGTTTCCACCATATTATTAATTCTGTACCTTTGTTTTAGTCTTTTGTATTGGTCATATGTTACATAGCTTTCTTCAAATCCAATATTCTCACAAAACACAAAGAAATTTTGTGCTTCTTCACTAGATATATCTCTCATATCTGCAGCAATTATGTCATCATCTATTGTAAGAGTTCTATTTACGTCTTCTAAGAACATAGTATAAGTTAAAAAAATATTTTCTTTTCTTGTTATTAATAATGTTCCTTCTGACTCTATATTTGTAAGGTATTTAATATTTACTGGATTTGATACTATCATTCCTTCTAAATTTAAGCTTTTTAATTTTTCTCTTAAAGTACGTATCTTGTAATTCATAAACAAACACCCCTTTCAAAATTTGTTTTACAAATTTTGTATTTTTCATTTTTAATTTTTAAAAAGAATTGATGCCTTAGTACATTCCTAGTGTAAAAATTTTCATTAATATTGTAAATAATATACTAAACGGTACAAAAATAGTTATAATTGAAGATACAACTATAAAAGGTCCAAAAGGTATGTATGTATTTGCATTTTTTCTTTTTATTATCATGTATATAACACTTATTATTGCTCCTATTAAAAAAGATAACACTGATATAACAACTATATTTTGTAATCCAAAATATAATCCAAGTGCTCCCATTAATTTTACGTCTCCCATTCCCATTGCTTCTTTTCCTGCAATAAGACCTCCTAGTAACGTAATAAGCATAAAAATTCCTGCTCCTGCTACCATTCCATACAGCATGTTTAATGAAATATTGATATTTGTAAAACCGTGTATAAATAAAATTACTAGTCCTATTTCAAACATCAGTAAGTTTAGTCTGTTTGGAATTATTTGTTCTTTTAAATCTACAACAAATGCACATTCTAACATTGGTAATAAAAATATATATTTTATTAAATCTAAATTTTGAAGTATATCTCTTTGTATTCCAAATTTATAAACTAAAGCTATGTATCCAATTGCTGTAGCAATTATTAAAAAATAATTAGGAATCATTATTCTCTTGTATTTTGCTAAACTATTTTTAGAAAAAATTTTTTCTTCTTTTAAAAAACATCTATTGCAATAATCGACAACTTGTCCTATAAAACCGCCTATTATTGCAAATGCAACATAATATAAGATATGTATATCATTAAAGTACATTTTTATCTCTCACTTTCCTTTTTTACCTTTTGTACATATTTTTTTATTATCAAGTTTTCTAATGGTCTTTTTACTCTTGTAATAAATATGTCTTTTTCCCCTAATGGCTTAGTAAGAATTGTAAACATTCCCATTCTATTCCCACCGAAGTACATCAGTCATTA
>CAKPJR010000128.1 GCA_934162925.1 uncultured Clostridia bacterium
TGCTGGTTTACCCCAAGGAGTAAGTGGACCTGCGTGTCCTACTGGTGCTTTACCTTCACCACCACCATGAGGGTGATCTACTGGGTTCATTACAGCACCTCTGACTGTTGGTCTTATTCCCATATGTCTTTTTCTTCCAGCTTTACCTAGTTTTATATTTCCATGGTCTGCATTGCCTATTGTTCCAATTGTTGCTCTACATCTTGCTAGAACTAATCTCATTTCTCCTGATGGAAGTCTTATATGTGCATATGCACCTTCTTTTGCCATAAGTTGTGCTTCTCCTCCTGCTGTTCTTACTAATTTCCCACCTTGACCTGGATTTAATTCTATATTGTGTATCATAGTACCTACTGGTATATTTTCTATTGGAAGACAATTTCCAACTTTTATATCAGAATTTGCTCCTGAAACTACTTTATCTCCATCTTTTAGTCCTACTGGAGCTAATATGTAGCTTAGAGTTTCATCTTCGTATTTTATTAATGCGATATTACTTGTACGGTTAGGATCATATTCGATTCCTATTACTGTAGCTGGCATATCATCCTTTTTACGTTTAAAATCTATTATTCTATATTTTTGTCTGTTTCCACCACCTTGGTGTCTAACTGTTATTCTTCCATAAGAATTTCTACCTGCATTTTTCTTTTTCTTAGCAAGTAAAGATTTTTCTGGTGTTTTTTTTGTTATTTCATCAAAATCTGAAACTGTCATGTTTCTTCTTGATGGTGTGTATGGTCTGAAGTGTTTTATTCCCATTATTCTCTTCCTTTCTCGAATTTATGAAAAACTTCGTATTACGTTGTCAAGCTTCAATCAAAAATGCTCGACATACCTATGTATAGTCTGCGCTTTTTTCTTTCGCTTTCCTAGTACTACTCGTTTTTGCTAAATTCTCTTACTTATTATATATTTGTGGAATTTTTCCTGCTCCACATTGCAGATATTTATTTATTATCCCAGTTTAATCTGGTTAATTAATTGTTGTAATACTTATAATTACTAAGCACCCATAAATTCATCAATTGAATCTTTATATTTCTTATCAACCTTAACTTCTTTTCCACCTTTTGTTAGGTAAGTTTTTTCAGTTGGGTTTGTATCTATTGTAACAATTGCTTTTTTCCAGTCTGGTCTTTTTCCTGTATTTGCTCCTACTCTTTTTTCTTTTCCCTTAGCTGTAATTGTATTTACATTTGTTACTTTTACATTAAATAATGCTTCTACAGCATTTGCTATTTGAACTTTTGTAGCTTTTTTTGCTACTTTGAATGTATACTTTCCTTCTGTTATACCACTACTTGATTTTTCTGTGATTATTGGTTTTACAATTATATCTTCTGGCATCATCTTAAGCATACACCTCCTCTAAGTTTTTAACGCTATCTATTGTAAGAACTAGTTTATTATATTTTAATAAATCATAAACATTTATTGTATTTACTAAACTTGTTTTTACTCCTTCAATATTTCTTGCTGATTTTTGTACGTTTTCATTTTTTTCTGGTAAAACTATTAATGTTTTTCCTTCAACTTTTAAGTTTGTTAAAGCATTTACCATATTTTTTGTTTTGATTTCATTGAAAGCTAAACTATCAACAACAACTAGGTTGTTTTCTAATACTTTAGAGCTTAATACTGATCTTATAGCTAATCTTCTTTCTTTTTTATTTACTGTGTATCTATAATCTCTTGGTTTTGGTCCTAAAGCAATACCACCTTTGAACCATTGTGGAGCTCTAATACTTCCTTGTCTTGCTCTACCTGTTCCTTTTTGTTTCCATGGTTTTCTTCCACCGCCAGAAACTTCTGCTCTTGTTTTTGTATTAGCTGTTCCTTGTCTTTGGTTAGCTAAATAATTAACTAGTACACTATGTACTATTTTTTCATTTGGTTCAATACCAAAAACGCTATCTGCTAATTCTATGTCGCTAACTTTTTTACCTTCTATATTGTATACATCTATTTTAGGCATCTTTCTCTATCTCCTCTCTTATTTGCTTTTTACTGAATTTCTTATTTTTAATATTGCTCCTTTATTTCCTGGAACACTACCTTTTACTAAAATAACATTTTTGTCTAAATCTACTCTTACTATTTCTAGGTTTTGTATTGTAACTGTTTCCATTCCCATATGTCCTGGAAGGTTTTTACCTTTAAATACTCTACCTGGTGTTGAAGTAGATCCCATTGAACCTGGTCTTCTGTGGTACATAGAACCATGTCCCATAGGTCCTCTTGATTGTCCATGACGTTTTATAACACCTTGGAATCCTTTACCTTTGCTTGTTCCTGTAATGTCTACTGTTTCTCCTGCTGTAAATACATCAGCTTTTATTTCGTCTCCAACATTACATGTTATTTCTTCTAATCTAAATTCTCTTAAATGTTTTTTAGGTGTAACATTTGCTTTTTTAAATTCACCTTTTTTTGGTTTTGTTAATTTATTTTCTTTAACTTCTCCAAAACCTAATTTAACAGCTTGGTATCCATCGCTATCAACTGTTTTTATTTGAACAACTGTGCATGGTCCAGCTTCTATTGCAGTAACTGGAATAACTCTTCCTTTTTCATCAAAAATTTGTGTCATTCCAATTTTTTTACCTAATATTGCTTTTTTCATTACTTTTTTCCTCCTTAACTATTGGCTAATTCTGAAAACGCTGAAAATCTTCGCATTACTTTGTCAAATTTCATAAAACTTTTTTCGATGTACTTATGTACTATCTCAAAAATTTTTATTCATTTTCCTCGTCCTGCTTGCTTTTGACCGTTTTC
>CAKPJR010000129.1 GCA_934162925.1 uncultured Clostridia bacterium
ACGTATTTTAAGTTATGTTAGAAAAGCAATAGATGATTATAATATGATAGAAGATGGAGATAAAATTGCTGTTGGATTATCTGGAGGTAAAGATTCTATAACTTTACTTATGGCATTAAAGAATTTACAGATATTTTATCCAAAAAAATTTGAGATTATTGCAATTAGTATAAATCCTGGATTCGAATTTTTTAATAGTGATTTTCTAAAAGCTACTTGTGAAAAAATTGGCGTTCAATATGTAGAAGAAAAAACTCATATTAAAGAAATAGTTTTTGATATACGAGAAGAAAAAAATCCTTGTTCTTTGTGTGCAAATTTAAGAAGAGGAATACTAAACAGTGTAGCTATTAGAGAAGGATGTAATAAAATAGCATTAGGTCATAATGAAGATGATATTTTAGAAACATTTTTCTTGAATTTACTATATGGTGGAAACATTAATACTTTTGCTCCAACAGCATACATGGATAGATCTGGAATCACTCTAATTAGACCTCTTATTTATGCACCAGAAAGATGTATAAAAACTTTTGTAAAGAAAAACGACATAGAAGTTATGCCTAAATGCTGCCCTATGGATGGAGTCTCAAAAAGAGAAGATATGAAAAATTTAATTTGGGATTTTCAAAAGAAAATTCCAAATGTTAAAGCCAATATTTATGGTGCAATTAAAAGAAGCAATATAAAAGGATGGAACAAATAATTCCACCCTTTTATATTATTAAATTTCTGTTTCATTAATTAGTTCTATTAATCTATTTGATAAGTTATATGTAAAATTTAACATATAAAAATATCTTTCTAGTTGTTCTTTGTTTATAATTCCTTTCTTTAGTGCTTGTGGTTCAAACATACTGCCACAATGGAATCTCAAATAAATTTCATCTTCTTTTATAACTATATCATATTTTATATTTGTTTTATTTTCGAATTCTATCATTTCTTCCATTACATCTGCTGTTAATAATTGCATTACTATAATTTTGTTATCTGTTATTACATCAAAATATTTTTCAAATTCACTAGAATCCATGTTTAATCTATTTCTATCATGTCTTCCAACTTTATCTTGCACAATTTTTAATTCGCTTGTTATAGATTTTTCTGATGTTACTTTTGCAAACAACCCATGAAATATTGTTGTTCTTGTTGTATGTGTATTACCTTCGCTATCTGTTTCGGTTTCAACATGCTCTGTAAATACTTCTGCCATATCTATATAATATTTATTTTTTATTTGCCCTTCAAAATAGTCTTCTGAATGGTACTCATTGTAATATTCATTATAATTTGGTTTCTTATAAATTCTATATGGCATTCCTTTAAGAGGATAATATTCTAAATTATCATAAAAGTTGCTTATTAATTTTTTTATTATTAGCTGCTTAAACTCTAATTTATATTTATTTTGTTTTTTGCTAAGTGCACCAGTAATTACAAATACCATTAAATTTGTAAAAAATATGTAAAACAATATAATAAATAAGAATGGAAGTATTAAAAATATATCAAATTCTTCATAAGAGTTTAAACTAATCTTTACTATCATAATAATAAGACCCAAAACAATAGTTATTATAGCTATTCTTTTTCTTATTTTATTCATCATTTTCTGTTCATCTTTTGCTTTTTCCCACAATTCTTTTATATCTTGTGTTTCCTCTATTTCTTTAAATAAATCCTCAAAATTTTTCATATTACTATCCTAAATCCACTTGTATATTTTCTTTTTTATAATCTTCTACTGTAAATAATTCTGCCTCCTTAAAATTAAACATTTTTGCAATTATATTTGTAGGTACAGTGTTAATAGTAGTGTTATATGCAGTCACTTCATTATTGTATATTCTTCTTGCCGCTTGTAATTGGCTTTCCATTTTTGATAAACTTTTTTGTAAATTCAAAAATTGTTCACTCGCTTTTAATTCTGGATATTGTTCTGCCACTGCAATTACTTGGTTTATACCATTATTTAATTTTTCTGCTTCTTTTATATCCTTGCTTCTACTGTATTCCGCTCTTAATTGTGTAATTTTCTCTAGCACTTCTACTTCATGTTTTGCATAGCCTTTTACACATTCAACTAAATTTGGAATTAAATCAAATCTTTGATTTAAATATACATCTATTCCAGACTTAGCTTGATTTACTTTGTTCCTTAATTTTACTAACGAATTATAGCTTCCTAACATTATTAATATTACAATTATTAATGCTATTATTAATACTACCACCATTTATTCTCCCTCCTATCTTTTAATTTTTGTAATTCTGTTGTATTTATTATAGCTTTTGTATCATTTATTATTTGGTTGGTTTTATTATTATTTATTGTTTTGTTACAGCTGCAATATCTTTTGTTATTTGAAAAAAATCTGCTTGCCATTATTTAAACAAGTCAAATGCTTCCATAAACTCTTTCATTGCTAAGTTAGTTACAATTATAAATATAACTAATATTGCTAACATAATTAAAACTGCTTTTTTATTTTTTTGCTCATCATTAACTGTTTTTTTGTCTTCTATTTTTAGCTTCTCTGCCTCATTTAATAAAGAATCAACACTTACTCCAAAAAATTTACTTATTTCTGCAAGTTTACTCATCTCTGGTGTTGTTTCACCTAACTCCCATTCTGATAAAGTTTGTCTTGTTACATTTAATTTATATCCTAACTCCTCTTGTG
>CAKPJR010000130.1 GCA_934162925.1 uncultured Clostridia bacterium
AAGGTAATTTAAAATTTATATTTCCAATTGCTATAGGAACGTTTATTGGTATTTTTTTGTTTGGTAATATATTGCAATTTACATTTAGTAAATTCTATATGGAAACTTCTTTCGTTTTTATTGGCTTAATTCTTGGCAGTATTAAACTTGTATTTAAACAAGCTAATATTAAAAAAGTGAATCTTCTGCATATTTTATGTTTATTACTTACCTTTTCTTTTAGTATTTATCTAATTGCCTTAGAAAATTCATCAAGTGTGTCTGTTACATTTAATTCTAATTCACATCTAATATTAGCTGGAATTGTAATGTCTGCCGGAATTGTTATTCCTGGAGTTAGTAAGACTGTAATACTTATGATGCTTGGAATATATGAAGTCTATCTTTCTGCAATAGCTAATTTAAATATACTTATTTTAATTCCTATTGGAATTGGTCTTGCTATTGGAGGAATTTTATTTTTGGTACTTATTAATTTTCTATTTAAAATAGCAAAGTCATATACATACTTTGCTATAATTGGTTTTATATTAGGTTCTATTTTTGTAATTTATCCTGGTTTTAGTTTTAATATTGAAGGTGTCATTTCTATTGTTTTATTAATAATTTCTTTTATTGTTGGAATTAAATTGTCTAATTTTGACACATAGCCTTTTGGGTATACATACATCTATTCAAACTTGTCTACCACTTCTATTTTATTGCCTCTTAAGAATTCTGGTGCTGGCATTCTTTTTGCATTTTCTCCTTGCATTTCTAGAATTTTTAAAATTCCATCTTTTGCCATTACATATAGTGCTTCTTTTTTGTCTACATATAGCACTGTTCCTGGGTCTATTTCTGCAAATCTATAATCATATTCTTTAAACTCTGGATATTTGTCTATAAATTGGTCTATTGTTAAGCTATCTACTTTCCAGAACTTGATTTTCTTTTCGTTAAGTATTGCATATGCCCCCATTATTGGATTTAAGCCTCTTACTAAATTTTTTATTTCTTGTGCGGTTTTATTTTCCCAATCTATTTTTGCTTGTGATTTCTCAAGCATTGGAGCAAGCGTAAAATCATCATTTTGTTTTGTTCTTGGTGCAGTTTTATTTTCTATTCTTTCTAATGTTTCAACTAATAATTCTGCTCCTATTTTAGATAGTCTATCCCATAATTCTCCAGAAGTTTCATCTTTATTTATTTTTGTTTCTGTTTGCAAGATTATATCTCCAGAATCCATACCTTCATCTAAGTACATCGTTGTAACGCCAGTTTCTTTATCTCCATTTAAAATGGCCCATTGTATTGGTGCTGAGCCCCTGTATTTTGGAAGTAGTGATGGATGAACATTTACACATCCATACTTAGGAATTTCTAGTATTTCTTTTGGAATTATTTTTCCATATGCTACAACACAAATTACATCTGGATTTATATCTTTTAATATTTTTACTATTTCCTTGTTATCCCTTAATTTCTCTGGTTGGTATACTTCTATGTTGTTTTCTATTGCATATTCTTTTACTTCACATGGAATCAATTTCATTCCTCTTCCTTTAGGTTTATCTGGGACAGTAACTACTGCTGGAACTTCATAACCAGCATTACATATTGCTTCTAGTGAATCTCTTGCAAAATCTGGGGTTCCCATGAATACTATTTTCAACATATTTCCTCCTATAACTTTTTCTCATTAATATCTGAAGTGAGATGTGGGATGTTTTTTAACTCGCACTTCTCACTTTCCACCTCACATATATTTTATACTAGAAAATTTCTCATTTCCTAGTATAGAACAAAGGACGATGTCAAGTCGCTTTGCTTTAATCCTTTTTCTCTGGTGTTACTATTTCTAATGTTCCAGGGATTATTTTGTCTATAAATAATTCTCCATTTAAATGATCCACTTCATGACTTATTGCTTGTGCTAATAAATCTTTTGCTTTTATTTCAATTTTATTTCCTTTTTCATTTAAAGCTCTTACTGTTACTTCTTTTGGTCTTACTATTTTTGCGAATTTATTTGGAAAGCTTAAGCATCCCTCTTCTACTGTTTGCTCTCCTTTTGTTTTTACTATTTCTGGATTAATTAATATATATGGTTCTACTCCCTCTTCATATAAATCTATAACTACAATTCTTTTTAGTATTCCCACTTGAACAGCAGCTAATCCAACACCATTTAGTTTATGCATAGTGTCTAACATATCTTGTATTAATTCTTGTACTTTTTCATCAATTGTTTCTACTTCCCTTGATTTTTTTCTTAAGATTTCGTCTCCTTCTTCTCTTATTATTCTAATTGCCATATAAATTGCCCCCTTCAAAATGCGAAGTGTTTTGTATTCTTCACTATTCACTTTTCATTGTTAATTATTTTTGATTCGTTGCATCATCTCTAAAGCTTTTATATTTCAAATACGCTTTTACTAATTCATATTATTTGGGTTTATGTCTGCAATAACTCGCGTATTTTTAAATTTTAATTTATAGAATTCATCTAAAGTACTGTTTATTGCGTTTATAATTGCACTATTTAAATTGCATTTTCCTATAATTCTCCACCTGTATTTATTTTTTATTTTGCTTATAGGTGCTACAACTGGTTTGTACATTTCTATATTTGTTTTATATATTTTGCTTTTCTTTTGTAATATTTCATGTAATTTTTTTGCAGCTTTTTCCGCTTCCTCTTTGCT
>CAKPJR010000131.1 GCA_934162925.1 uncultured Clostridia bacterium
GTCCATTCCCTCTCTTAATATATATGAAACATACTGATCTATTTTATCTGAAGCCGATATTAATGATAAAATATGCTCTTTTATAGTAGTTAGTTGATTGATTTCAATTTTCTTTATAGTAGTTATTTTTAAATTATCTATATTAGGTTTATATACTTCTGTAGATGATAAATAATTACAATAATCATCAATAAAATCTAATACATCTATAACTGAAAAATCATTAATGATTGTTTCTATATCTAAATTATCGGCAATCTTACTAATAATCACATCATCTTCTGTTAATAAATATTTCTTAATTTGATTTGTCGTTATAACATTTGCTTTAAACTCTACATTATATTTATTTTTTATTTCTTTTATTTTTAATTCTTTTAATCTATCTGGATCTGCAGGTAAATCTTTATCATGTGTATTAACAATTAAATAGAACTCCTTTATTTCTTTGCCCCATCTTTGATTGTTATATACTTGGTTACACAATCCATCTAAATCATCATTAAGTTTCTTTACTATTTGATTATTTTGTGAAATATTGGCATCATTTGGTGAATAACTAGCAAAATAAATATTTTTTCCACTTATCCAACCATCATTTTTGGCATCCCCATTAGATGGCTGTACTTTTTCAAAATCCAATCCCTTTTCATCACATATGATATCCAATAATATTGTTATTCTCTTTTGAAAATTCATTTCTGTACAAGAATTAATTGCATTCATAATATTTCCTATTTTTAGTTTCTTACCATACATTTTCTTCTCCTTATTTATTTTGCTTTTTTTATTCTATCATAAACTTTCTTTTTATTCTATATAATTTAACTTTTTTTATATATTTTTTTCACTTTTATTATTATATTAATTTTTTAAGTTTCTTTTTGAAATCTATTGCATTTTGTTAACTATTATTATATAATATTTTTGTTAACAATTGTATAAACACTCCTCCCATCCATAGGCATACTTGAAAGGAGGTGAAATAAGTAATGGCTGGGAGTATAGAAAAAAGAGGAAAAAATAGTTACAGGCTAACAGTATCTGAAGGATTTGACCTAAATGGAAAACCTATGATACACAGGAAAACAGTACATGGAAATAAAAAAGACGCAGAAGTTGAACTAGCAAAATTTGTTACTGAAGTACAAAATGGTTTAGTAATTGATGGTAAATCTCTCAAATTTTCTGAATTTACAGAAATATGGAAAAGAGATTATGGTTCAAAAGAACTTGCTCCATCAACATACAAACGTTATTGCAGAATGTTAGAAACACGACTTTTACCATACTTTGGACATTTTTATATTAACAAAATTAAACCAACCGACATCATGAAATTCTATGATTTACTTGAAAAAGATACTCAGTTAGTTAGAAAAAAGGGTAACAATGGTTCAAAAACAAAAAAGCCCTTATCTGGTAAAACAATTTTAGAACATCACAGACTATTAAGAGCAATGCTTCATAAAGCAGTTTATTGGCAATTAATAGTGGCGAATCCTGCTGAACGTGTTCAACCACCTAAAGCAAGAAAGCCGAAAAGAAGATCTTATGATGATGAGCAAACTAAAATATTGTTAGAAAATCTTGAACTATTACCTAGTGAAGATACTAAGTACAAAGTTGCAATCATTCTTACAGTATTCACTGGTGTTCGCTTAGGAGAATTAATGTTATTAGAATGGCAAGATGTTGATTTTAAAAACGGAATTATCAGTATTAATCGTTCTAGTCAGTACCTAGCAGATATGGGAGTTTTCACAAAGGTTCCAAAAACAGAAAGTTCCATTAGAGAAATTGCAATACCTGAATTTATTATTTCTTTACTTGATGAATATAAATTATGGTATGAAGAACAAAAATCGATTTACGGCGAATTATGGACGAATTCTGATAGGTTATTTGTACAAGCAGATGGCAAACCAATGCATCCTTCTACAATTAGCAAATGGTTTGTTAAATATGTTGGTCAAATAGGATTACCTGTAATTAATTTTCACGGATTAAGACATACAAATGCAAGTTTACTAGTTGCACAAAACATTGACATAGCAGTAATTTCTGCGAGACTAGGTCATGCACAAATAAGCACAACACTTGACTTTTATGTGCATCCACTACTTTCTCATAATAGAAAAGCTGGATATGCACTAGAAAACTTGTTATTACCAACAAGGTCTTAATTTGAACTTTTTTCTGATTTTCACAAATTACAAATTTTCACGATAAAAAATAAAAGGCAACTAAATATATTTTTTAGATTTCCCATTGCCTTTTGTAATATATAAAAAGTATAAAATTTTAATGAATTTTTATTGATATTTAAGGCGTTTGAGGTATTTATTTTACCCAATTTTTACCCAATTCAACATAACATTGTCATTTTCAAATATTATTGCAACCAATTTAAAGGCATAAAAAAATACCCACAGTCGTTGAAACTGTAAGTATTTATACTTTGGTTGCGGGGGTAAGACTCGAACTTACGACCTTCGGGTTATGAGAACCAGAGGTCAAATCTCCTTATTTCCATAGAATTTAAAGAAGTGCTATTCTGTAAGGTTTCAGAACAACACTTGTTTTTTTATTTCTCTTTATTTCTATTATTTCTCGTTTGGGTTGTGGTCAAAAAAGTGGTCAAATTATTTATTAAAAAACTTTTTAATAAATTTT
>CAKPJR010000132.1 GCA_934162925.1 uncultured Clostridia bacterium
GTATTTCTAAGATTTGTTAAATCAATTTCTGCAGTAGATGTAAAATACGAACATAAAAACTCATGTCCATCTCCAGAAATCTTTTTTACTACAATACAATTAGTTATATTCTCAAAGTTAATTATTTCGTTTTCTATTTCACCTAATTCTATTCTAAGGCCCCTTATTTTTACTTGATTGTCGCATCTTCCAAGACATACAATTTCACCATTAGGTTGAAAATATCCTAAATCACCAGTCTTATAAAGTTTTATAGTACTACTAGAAAATTTATTTAGTAGGTAACTTTTTTTTGTCAAGTTTTCATTGTTTAGATATCCAAGTCCAACTCCATCACCAGATATATATATTTCACCAGGAGTGTTTATAGGGCAAACATTTAAATTTGTATCTAGAATGTAAACTTGTGTATTGTATAAAGGATGTCCTATAGTAATGTGATTATAGTTTGTAACATCTGTTAAAGTTGAAAAAACAGTAGTTTCGCTAGGTCCATATCCATTGTATATAATTGGAGAACATAAATCTTTTAGTTCATTTACTAAAGAAATGGGCAGTTGTTCTCCAGCAAGAGTTATAAATTTCAAATTTGAAAGAGATGGAATATCATCAATATTATTAACTAGCAATTGCATTCTAGAAGGCGTAGTTTGAATTATTTCTATATTGTTCTTTTCGATTAAGTTATTCAATAATCTAGGAATTGTTTGTTCCTGTTCATTTGCAATTACTAATCTTAATCCTTTTTGAAGTGATACTAATGTTTCAAAAATAAATATATCAAAACTTACTGTTGTAACAGATACAATTGTTCTATAAACATTTTCTCTCAAATATTGTACATAATTATTACAGTAATTAGTAAGGTTAGATAATGATTTGTGAATTAGCATTACCCCTTTAGGTTTTCCAGTAGAACCAGAAGTATATATAATGTATGCTAAATCATCAGGTTCATTTATATTTATTAAATTATCTTTATTAGAATTATATAATTCATTATCAAGTTCAACAAATAATTTGTTATCAAAAGTTACTTTGTTTTCCAATTTTTTAAAAGTTAATAATAGTTTTGCATTACTGTTACTTAACATATATTCAATTCTGTCTTGAGGATATTCTGGATCTATTGGAATATAGCAAGCACCAGATTTCAAAACAGCAAGAATAGATACAATCATTTCTAGAGAACGATTTACCATAATACCTACAATATTATTTCTTTCAATTCCGTTTTCTCTTAAATAGCAAGCCAAACTATTAGCTCTTTTGTTTAATTCTCTATATGTTAATTTTTGATCCTCAAAAACAACGGCAATATTATCTGGAGTTTTTTCTACTTGTTCTTCAAATAATTGAGTAATTGTTTTGTTACGTGGATAATCTGCATAAGTATTATTAAAATCATATAATATTTTTTTCTTCTCATCAGGAGTTACAATTTCAATGTCTTTTAATTTAACAGTTTCATTTTCTAAAATTTGATTTATAATATGTAAAATTCTAGCATGAATAGAACAAATATCATCAATAGAATATTTGCTTATTAAGTAATCATATGCAATATTTATATTTCCTGTATCATTCATATCATAAAGGTGAATATCAATATCATCAGAGATATAGTCATTTCCAATCCAAGTTGAATCATAATCAATGCCAGCAGACTGTTTATTACTTCTAACATTTTGATATGAAAGTAGAATATTATATAAATTTGGAATTGTATTATCTTTTTTTCTTAAATTTTCTAATATATATTGATAAGGATACTTTTGGTGTCTAAATATTTTTAAAAAGTCGGTAGAAATATTTGATAAAAATTCCGAAAATGAATTTTCATGATTAATAGAAATTCTAAAAGGAACTGTACTAATATACATACCAGTTGTTTGCTTTTCTTTAAAATTTCCTCTGTTTAGTATAGGAGTTCCAATAGTAAAATCATCTAATGAAGACACTCTTGAAATATAAAGAGAAAAAACAGCCATGAAGAAATTAAAAGCAGAAGCTTTATTTTTTTTGCAAAAATCGTTAATTAAATTCATAGTTTCTTTTGGTATAACAAACTGTTTTCTTTTAGCTTTGCACTCTAAAGAAGAGTTTTCTTTTTCGACACTAATAGAAGGAATTGTAGCAACTTCTGGAACCGTTTCAAAAATGCTATTCCAAAACTCTTCATCCTTTTTGAACTTTTCACTATTTAAATATTCTTGTTCAGAAAAAATATAATCTATGTAAGAAGGATTTGTTCCTTCAATATCTTGAGAATTAACTAGTTTTTCATAGTAACCCATAATTTCATTAACAACAAGACCTGCCGTCCAAGCATCAGAAATTAAATGGTGAGCTGTTATAATAAAACCACCATGGTTATCTTCAAATTTAAATAATTTAAAATTGTATAAAAAATTATCTAAAACATTAAATTGTGTATTAGACATTTGCTTCTCTAAATGCTTTACATCATTAGTAGAAGAAACTGAAACTATATCTACATCAAAGTTAGTAAAGTCATCAACATACTGTTGAACAGTATTATTTTGCATAGTGAATTTTAGTCTAAAACTATCATTGTTCTCAACAAATAAATTTATGGCACTCTTCAATGC
>CAKPJR010000133.1 GCA_934162925.1 uncultured Clostridia bacterium
GAAGTAAAACCAGTAGAAAATCAAATAGATGATTTAATTAATGAAATAAGAATAAGAGAAAAGAAAAAAGAAAGAGTTCTGGTTACAACACTTACAAAAAAACAAGCAGAAGATTTAACATCTTATCTAAAAAGTTTAGATATAAAAGTAAATTATATGCATTCAGATACAAAAGCCCTTGAAAGAATGGAGATAATAAGGAACTTAAGACTTGGAGAGTTCGATGTTTTAGTTGGAATTAACCTTTTAAGAGAAGGTCTAGATATTCCAGAAGTGTCACTTGTTGCAATATTAGATGCAGACAAAGAAGGATTTCTTCGTAGTGAACGTTCTTTAATACAAACAATAGGAAGAACAGCAAGAAATTCAGAAGGAAAAGTAATAATGTATGCAGATGAACTTACAGAAAGTATGGAAAAAGCAATAACAGAAACAAACAGAAGAAGAGCAATTCAAGAAGCATACAATAAAGAACATAATATTGTACCACAAACAATTAAAAAATCTGTAAGAGAAGCTATAAAGGCAACTATTGTAGAAGATGTAAGCTCAAAATATGAAATTCAAAAAGATGAAAGTCTAGAAGATATAATTAAAAAACTGACAGATGAAATGCTAAAACATGCTACTAGTATGGAATTTGAAAAGGCAGCTGAGTTAAGAGACAAAATTAAGGAACTAGAAAAAATATTATAGAAAAGACGCTTTACTAAGTATAACAAGGAACCCATACGTAAAAATGAAAAACCCACTGTAAGACAGTGGGCAAAACTCTGTGTAGGCTAAAAGTATATTTTACATTTTAGATAATTGAGTTCTCTTTGCTATTACAAAAAGTTCTTTAGCGAAAGAATTTTTTGTGTAAGCGGTCGGAAAAGTCTCAATTACACGATGAGTATAGGAATATACCAAATGAGGAATAGAATCCCCAAAAGCATGTTCCCAAGAAATGGTGCAAGAGTACAAATTCTTGTTAAAAGGATAGTCTTTTATATCAGAAACTTTAAAGCCTTTTTTTTCTAAGCTTTTAATTTCTGACTTGTAAAGAACCATTCCTTCATTTTTGAAACATCCGTTTTCTGCTGCTTGATAAAATTTTGTGTACCGTCTTTCAGAACGGCTAGGGTAATTGTACAAATTATCACTCCTTAAAAATGATACCTACACTAGTTTTCCTGGCAATTTAAGCAATAAAAGTAATTAATGCTATAATAAATGCCATATCAATATTATAGCACATTATGTAACTTCGCGCAATGAAGAGTTGAAATATTTCAATATAAATGGTAAAATTAATATATAAGCATTTATAAAATGCAATTATGAAAGAAGGTTATTTAGTAATGACAAGAGAAGAACAGTATGAAAAGAAAAGAAAAAAGCTTGAGGAACGGTGTCAGGAGTGTAAAAAAACAAGTTTAATCCCTCCATCATATGACCGGTGTGACTATCATTGTACAATTGGCAGAAAGATCAGATATCTTGAATCAGAATACAGTGATGTTACTGGTTGGTCACATGAAAATTGGAAATAACCTTAAAGCAAGTAACTTTTATATTAAAGGCTACTTGCTTTTTTCTTAATTTGTGTGATAAAATAAACTAAAATTTTTGAAAGGATGAGGACTTTGTTATATTATGGTTTTATACTGCCGGATGGAACAGAGTTTTGTATGAACGATAATGTTCGGACACATGAAGAATTATCAATGAACTATATTAACAACAATCACATTTATAAGGAATATCGAAATTCATCTTGTGCAGATCCAACAGACTTCATGGTAATAGAACTTGGAGCAATTAAGGTAGGAAACTTTGCAAACATGTCAAGTATCACGGTGGCAGTTCCATACTATTTAGACTATATAAAACATTTAGTTGAAGAATATGGAAGGAAAGGCTATAAAATAGACAGATTCTTTCGCCGAAAGTAAAAAATAAAGTGGAATTAACAGTTTAATTCCACTTTATTTTTTGGCTTTTTTATGCTATAATAAATTTTAGTTTTATTTTTATGGGGGCAAATATGAATGATAGTATAATAATAAAAGGCGCTAAAGAGCATAATCTAAAAAACATAAATTTAACAATTCCAAGAGATAAACTAGTTGTAATAACAGGACTTTCTGGTTCTCGGAAAATCTTCCCTTGCGTTTGATACACTATATGCAGAAGGACAAAGAAGATATGTAGAGAGCTTATCTAGTTATGCAAGACAATTCTTAGGGCTAATGGAAAAACCAAATGTAGAATTAATAGAAGGTTTATCGCCAGCGATTTCAATAGATCAAAAGACAACCTCTAAAAATCCGCGTTCTACTGTTGGAACAGTAACAGAGATATATGATTACATTCGTTTACTATATGCAAGAATTGGTGTGCCACACTGTCCTAATTGTGGTAAAAAAATAGAAAAACAAACAATAGACCAAGTTGTAGATTCTCTTATGGAGTTAGAAGAAGGAACAAAAATACAAGTCTTTGCTCCTGTGGTAAGAGGCAGAAAAGGTGAATATACAAAACTCTTAGAAGACTTTAACAAAGAAGGATTTGTTAGAGTAAGAGTAGATGGTCAAATTTATGAATTGACAGA
>CAKPJR010000134.1 GCA_934162925.1 uncultured Clostridia bacterium
GGAATTTTGGCACAGTTTTATATTTTATTATATTCTCTTCTTATTTTTTCTCTATTTATTTTAATAATATTAGAAATAATTCTAAATGAAATCTTATGTTTTTTAGTATTTTTACTAGTTCTCCTAATTCTGTTTTATGGCTTTTTAGCTCTTCTAATTTTAATTCTTTTACTTTTAAAAACTCTTTTACTAGTTTGTTGCACACAACTCTTTTATCTTCTTCTATATCTATAAAGCTATATTCTCTAGTATTAGTAAAATTAATCTTTTTATAATTTGAAAATTCGTATTCTTCTGCTTTATCACATATTCCAGCTTTTACTGGATTATCATAAATATATTTGATGCAATTATGTAATTGTTCTTCGCTATATATTCCTTCTGCTTTGTATCTGTCACGAAATACATAGCCTGTCCTTTTGTATTTTTTATTATAATATAACCCATATCTAGTGTTAAGGCAATGCATGTATTTGCTTAGATTTTCTGTTGTTTTTGTTTCTATTAATACATGAGTATGATTATTCATTATACAATACGCTATTATTTTTACACTATATTTATCCTTTATTTCATACATATTTTTTATATAGAATTTAATATCTATTTCATCTTTAAAAATATAACTTTTATTTATCCCCTGTGACATAACATGAAAAAATGATGTATCTAAATAATTTCTTGGGTATCTAGGCATAAGAACTCTGCCTCCTTAGAAAAAAATGATATAAACTTTAATATTTATATCATTTTTCTCTTAATTAATTTGTCGAATTTTATATTCTCTTATAAAAATTTTGATTTGTGCCAAAATTCTCCATCCTCTTTGGCACCCTTTGGCATCATTTAATCTCTTTCGCAATCTTCTCTTCTTTTTTTAATTTGTTCTAAATACCCATCATTAAAAATAAATTTTTCTTCATCTATTCCATATTTCTTAGAATTTTGCTTTATATTTTCTCTGATTTTTCCAAAGAGCAGTTTTCTATCAACATCACTATTCATTACAAAGTCTAAAACATCATTTAATGAATTTCTAAAATAGAAACGCAAATTTTTTCCATTTTTATTATAATCAATACTATCATCATCTGATTCAATAGCAGGTATAACATCGTCAACTATATCATTTAAAATTTCTATATATAAATCTCTGTTTAAATCACTATTGTTAACACCATAGCTCAAAATACTCTTGGGTCTTGTTTTAATTTCTTTTTTCATAGAGTCAAATCCATCTTTTACACTTCTTGCTGCAATATATTGTTTAACTGGAAAATTTAATTTATTTATATTCACTTTTTTTTCTGAGTTTTCTATTATCCATGTTCTTAATGCGTTACTAATTGATTCTACTAATATTTTTGAACGTGCTGATGTATATGATTGCTCAATACTATTGGGTTCTTCTCCAAATCCAATCCAACTATTAATTTTCATTGTTAAAATAGGTGGTTCAGAACACCTAGATATAACATTAGGCATTCTTTTTTGTAATTGGTTTAATATCCTATAATATTTAAACAATGTTTTTTCATCTGCCCAAATTACTATACTATCTGCTCTTTCTGGGTAGTCCTTTGGATCTTCTATGAATTTCAAATAATATGGTATTTTTTCTTGTGAGCATTCTCCTATAAATCCCGCTAATATTTGATATGTATCACTTGCTTCTGAATTTATATATAATCTATAATTAGGGTTTACATCTAATTCTCGTGTTCCATTTATATTGCTAGATAATACATAATTCCATTCTCTATGTTCAAAATCTACACTTTCTGGTCTAATCATTTTATATTTATCAATAATTGGATATTTCCTAATAATTTCTATAAATTCATTATATGTAGAAATGTCTTGAGTTTTTTCAAGAGCCTCTACTAATTCTCTTAATTCTCCATTATATGTTTTATCTGATATGTTTTCACCTCTCAAAATATTTCTTTTCCATCTATTAAATAGAGCTGACCAAAAAAGATCTTTTTCTTTTTGTGGAGGAGGAGTATTTTTTTTATTCTCAGCTCCTATTGTTTCAATTTTTCTATAAAATGAATCAGAACTATTATTATATTTTGCCATTTCTCGGTACGCTTTTAATACTTTTTTTAATACTTCATCATCATATAATGGGTTTTTGCACAATTTATAAAAATCATAAAAATTCTTCATACAATTACTCCTAAAAAGTGTTTCAATTGTAATTATACTATAATAACTTTAATTTATCAATTAATAGTCATAGTCAATTTTATTATTAAATTAACATATCAGAGTGTAAATCTTTATTTTTCAAATGTTCTTTCAATTCATTGCTTTCCTGCATAAGTTTTTCATTTTGTTTAAGCAAAAAACTTTTGACATTGTCTGAATAAAAGAGAAGTCATAATCCTTAGATATTTTTTGTATTTTTGTCATACTAATATGCTCTTTTTCAGTATTAATAATATGATTAATTAGTTCAATGCCAAAAGGAACATGAAATTTTGGCATGGCAATTTATCCACAATTTATCTTTTTATGCCAAAAGGGACGGGGAATTTTGGCACAGTTTTATATTTTATTATATTCTCTTCTTATTTTTT
>CAKPJR010000135.1 GCA_934162925.1 uncultured Clostridia bacterium
GTCATAAGCATTTTACTTCCCATTATTCCATAGAAAGCTCTGTTTATTATGCTATTTCCATCTATTAATAATAATTTGTTCAAGCAGTTACCTCCTTTTTATATAATAAAGAAAAATGCAAAGCTTAAAATACAAAATAAAATAATCATGTATTCTATAATATCTTTTGCTATACCCTTTTTCATAAACTTATCTAAAACTATACAAATAGTTGATATTCCTGTAAATACCGTTGGAACTATATATCTAAAGTCCATTGTACATAAATATGGATATTTAACATTAAAGGTATAATAACTTATTATATTAGTAAAAAATGTAATTAACAAAATCATTATTATAAAGCTATTTTTATCTTCTCTTTTATATTTTCCAGTTAATATAAATGTACACAGTACTGTAGTTAAAATAATTACAAGATTTACAAATTTAAAAAAAGTTACATATATATTAATATTATTATTATAAGTAAACTCTCCTAATATTGAACACTTAACTATATATGCAAAAATATTATAATTGTCTGGAATTACACAGTATACTTGTCCAAATAATTCTTTAAACGATATACTTAAAAATCTTTGAACTGTAGAATGTTGTCCTACATATAGCACATCACCTGGTAGTAATACACCACCCAAGGGTTGATTGAACAGTATCAAATTTCTTATAGGATGCCACAACCCTAGCGGTAGTGAAATTATTCCAAACAGCACAAGTTTACCAAAAAGTCCTGACCACCTTTTCTTTTCCATTTTATGTACTTCAAATATTCTCTTTATAAATGTATACATTATAGGCACTGCCATTATTGCTCCAGATACTTTAGTCATAACTGCACAGCCTGTAATTATTGCTAATATAATTGTGTTTTTAGTGTTCGGATCATCATTCCATTTTATTAAATATAATATAATATAAAAACTTAATAATATCATTAAAACATCATTGTTTATACTTCCTGCTAATATTATAAATGTTGGATGAAAAGCCATTACAGCTATTATAAATATTTTATAAATATTTTTTATTTCAATTTCTTCTACTATTCTATATGCAACAAGCATTATTAACGAAGAAAAGATTGCTGTTATAATTTGTATTCCTTCTATGCTTTTATCTAAACTAACACTAAATATGTCGTTTACCTCTAGCCAACCTGCTGCTATTGAATGGAACAGAGGTGGATGATAGAATTGAATACTATTTGTATCAGGTAATTTTCCTGTTTGATAAATTGTATATATGTATCCTAAGTGTCCTTGGTCATTTATACTATAAACATCATGTTGTCTTTCAGTAATTGGAGTATATATAATATACATTGCTCTAATTAAAATTCCTAAAATCATTATTATTAGTGCTATGTCTTTATAATGTATTCTTAACTTTTTAATTCGTTTTACTGCATAGAATATTCCAACTAGTAATAGTATACTCGCAATTGTTATAATTTTAATGTGACTTTCTATTATTGGTTGTATTATATATATAAATATAAAAAATATTATTGTTATTAAATAATAAATTGATATTTCTTTCTTTTTCATCTATTTCTCCTCGTGATATTCCTTTTCTGTGTTTACATTCCAAATGTTTTCTTTATCTTTTATATTGTCTTTTATGTTTTTTGTTGCTTCAAATGCTGTTACCATTGAGTGATCCATGTTATTATATCTATGTTGTCCATTTCTTCCTATACAATATAAATTATTAAATTCATTTATATATTTTATAAGCTTGTCTATCTCTGAATATGTATCGAAATATGCTGGATATGCTTTTTTTACTCTTTCTCTATGAGAATCTAATACATCTTCTTTTTTTATAATATTCATTTTTTCAAGTTCATCTGTTGCAAATTTTATAAATTCTCTATCACTCATATTCCAATACTCATCATTTTCATTACAAAAGTATTCTAATCCTATCCATACGGTTTCTTCCGGTTTTTCTACCATGTATGGCGACCAGTTGTTAAATATCTGTATTCTTCCTAATTTTACATCTGGCTCTTGAACATAGATCCAACAGTCTGGAACAATGTTTCCTAATGTTTTTATATTTGTTTTATTCTCTAAATTTAGTTTTTTAACAAGTAATCCAACTGTTATAAAATCTCTATATGGTAGTCCTTTTGCAATATCTTGTATTTTATCTGGTACTTTTTCTCCTTTAAATCCTATAACCAAATCTTTTAGTGGCATTGAAGATATAAATATATCCCCTTCTATTTTTTCCATTCCATTTTTTGTTTCGCATTCTACTGATTTTACAGTATTTTTCTCTATATTTATGTTCTTTACTAGATATCCCTTTTCTATCTTTCCGCCTAGATTTTCTACTTCTGTAGCTAAAGTTTCCCAAAGTTGTCCTGGTCCATATTTAGGATACCAGAACTCTTCTATTAGAGAGGTTTCCTTCTCTTTATTGTTTTTCTTAAACACTTTTGAAAACATATCTTTTATTACAGCTTTTATAGATAAACCTTTTACTCTTTGTGCTCCCCAATCAGCAGAAAT
>CAKPJR010000136.1 GCA_934162925.1 uncultured Clostridia bacterium
GCTATTAATTGTCTGTATTCTCCATGTACTGGTATAAAGTATTTTGGCCTAACTAAACTAATCATTAATTTTTGTTCTTCTTGACAAGCATGTCCAGAAACGTGTATATCTTCTAGTGCATTATAAATTACTTCAGCACCAATTTTCATTAAATCATCTATAACTTTAGAAACTGAGTTTTCATTTCCTGGTATTGGGTTTGCAGATATTATTATTAAATCATTTGGAGTTATTTGAACTTTTTTATGTTCTCCTGATGCCATTCTTGTAAGTGCTGACATAGTTTCTCCTTGGCTTCCAGTAGTTATTATTGTTAATTTTTCATCTGGATATGATTTTATCATATCTATATCTATAAAAACATTATCTGGAACTTTTATATATCCAAATTTTCTTGCTGTTTCAATAGTATTTACCATACTTCTTCCACATATTGCAACTTTTCTTCCATACTTAACTGCAGAATTAACAATTTGTTGAATTCTATGAACATTTGAAGAGAATGTTGCTACTACAATTCTTTTTGTACAATTTATAAATAATTTATCTAGCACTTCTCCAACTGTACTTTCAGACATAGTATAACCTTTTCTTTCTGAGTTTGTACTGTCAGACATAAGAGCTAAAACACCTTTATTTCCAAGTTCTGCAAGCCTTCCAAAATCAATCATTTCTCCATCTATTGGTGTATAATCTATTTTGAAATCACCTGTATGCACAACTGTTCCTACTGGCGTATGAATAGCAAGTGAGCATGCATCTGGTATACTGTGTGTAATTCTTATAAATTCAACTTTCATTGATCCTAAATTTACTGTTTGCCCTGGAGTAACTACTTTTAGTTTTGCACTTCTTAATAACTTATGTTCTTCTAATTTATGTTCTATTAGTCCAATTGTAAGTTTAGTTCCATATATAGGCACATTAAATTGTTTTAACAAATATGGTATTGACCCTATATGGTCCTCGTGTCCATGAGTTATAACTAATCCTCTAATTTTTTCTTTATTTTTTTCTAAATATGTTAGATCTGGTATAACCAAGTCTATTCCAAGCATATCATCCTCTGGGAATGCCAATCCACAATCTACTAACACAATATCATTTTCATATTCAAATACTGTAATGTTTTTTCCTATTTCTAATAACCCACCTAAAGGTATTATTTTTAATTTTTCTTTCTTAAATCTAAACTGTTCTCCTTGATTTTTTTCTTTAGTTTTTTTATTTGTTCTTTTAGTTTTTTCTCCTTCTTTATTTGCTTTGTTTGTTTTATTTGTTTTTGGTCTATATTTTCTTTTTGGTTTTTCCGTTTTTGCATTGTTGTTTAAAATTTCTTCCATTTTATTTTTCTCCCTTTCTTTTCCTTTTGTACAACATTTTTATATTACAAATATATACTAATTTTACACATCAAAATTAGCTAACAAAATTTTAATTGAATAGCATTTTTTCCATTCAATAAAAAATAGCTTAATATTTTAAACTAATGATTTTGTAATTATTAATTTATTTTCTCTTAAATTAATTTTTATAATTCTATAAATATTATTTTTTAAAAATGTAATTATCTCTCCATACATTTTTATAATATTATCTCAAAACCATTAATTCTTTATACAAAAATCTCATACTTTACCTACTTTTAGGTACAAACTAGATATAATTTTACTATATTTTTTTGTTTTTGTCAAATTTATGCACTTGTGAAAATTACATTGTCTCCTGTAACACATTTAAAAAAAATGAATAATATATAACATACTAATGATTAAAAAATAAAGTTTAGAAGGGAGTATGCGCCATGAGAAGTTGTTGTTCTTCAAATGATGAAATTTTATGGTTTATCATTCTATTTTTACTACTTTTCTGTGGATGTGGTAATAGGGGTTGCTGCTGCTAATTTTAGTCCCCCACTTAACTTTATGGAAAAGTGTGTACTTATTTTGAGGAGGTGAAACATTATGCCAGAAAATAGAGGAGGATGCGGATGCGGATTCGGATTTGGTGGAGATTGCTGCTGGATTATAATCCTTATAATATTAATATGCTGCTGTTGCGGTGGAAATAACAATGGATGTTGTTAATTTTAAAAAATAAAGGATAGCTTTAGTGCTATCCTTTATTTTTATTTTGTTTTTTCTTGTTTTTTTGATTTCTTTTCGCTTCTTCTTTCTTGTTCTACTTCTATATTCTTTTTTCTTCTATCTTCAAATATTTTCCCTTTTTTATCTGTAACCATATATTATCACCTCATAATCATTTGTATAATACGAGTATAATATATTGTTGCACTAAATGTCAATATATATTAGTACATTCCTTCCATTCCTTGTGGCATTCCTGCATTTGCATGATCGCATCCGCATTCTTTTTCTTTTTTCTCTGTTACAACACTCTCTGTTGTGAGAATCATTGATGCTATACTTGCTGCATTTTGAAGTGCACTACGTGTTACTTTTGTTGGA
>CAKPJR010000137.1 GCA_934162925.1 uncultured Clostridia bacterium
GAAGATAAGAAATTTGAAATGAATATGACAATGGAAAATTATGAAACTGCAATTACATTATATAATGCATTTAATCATCAAAAAAATAAGAAATTTTCAATTAGTCAGAATTCATGGAAATTACAAAATATTGTACTTATACCAGAAAAAGAAATTAAAGATAATAAAATAGTTATAAAGTTTCAATCTCCGCTTTGTGTACGCTTAAGAGAAGAAAACAAAGATTACTATTGTTCTTTTGAAAACGAAAAGTTTGAAGAAACGTTAAAAATAAATATTAAAGAACAATTAAAAATAACAAATATTCCAATAGAATCAGTAGATACACTAAAAATTGCTCCAATTAAAGCCAAAAAAGTAATTATAAAATTTTATGAAAAACAAATAGAATGTTCAACAGGAATTTTTGCATTAGAAGGAGAGATAGAACTTTTAAAATATTTATATAGAGCTGGGGTGGGCAGCAAACATTCGGCCCGGATTCGGGATGTTTCAAATTGTTTAAAAGGAGGTGCAAAATTGAAGATTAAAGTATATTTAAACGATTGGTTCTATAATGCACGGAATTGTAGGCTTTTTAAGAATTCTTGAGGAAAATGATGATGAATTTGCTATTAGAAAAAATAATTATATTGAATTTGATACAGAAAATTTAAGAAACTTTCACAAATATTATTTTAATTATTTTTTCAAAAAATATAATATTGCAGAAAGTGTAAAGATAAGAACTAAGAGTTCATTTGATTATCTGGAAAATAATATAGAGGTAGTTTTTGAGGATAAAGATAAGGAAAAAGAACGAAAAGAAAAAATAAAATCAAACAAGAAATATATTAAAGAAGCGATAAAAAAACAACTAGATAAAATTAAAAAAATTGATGAAATTACATATGAAGAAATGAAAGAACAATATGACAAAATTGACAAAGCAATTACAAAGCAAGAAATTATAGAAATAAAAGAAAAAATATTAAATAATTTGCAAAAAGAAAGAATAAATAAAAAGTTAACATTAAATTTATTTAAAAGTATATTAAGTAATACATATTATGGACAACCAAGCTTTTTAAACGTTGTTAAAACAGCATTATCCTATGAAGAGCAACAAGAAGTAATGTATAAAGATTATATTAGTAACATTGTAGAAACGGGTTTTATTAATGGCATTATGCAGAATGAATATAGTATTAAACAAATAAAAGAATATATAGAAAATTCAAAAAAGAGCAACATTACACAAGATATAGAAAAAATCTATTTAAAAATAGAAAAAGACTATATTTATAAATCAAAAACAATAGAGGACATACAAAAATATCTAAAAGAAAAAGTAATAAAAAGATGTTCTATGTGTGAAAATGAAATAGGATTGACAACAAATTATTCAGAAGGAAATTTTGTGCCACTTGCTATAAGCAGTGACAATGCAAGAAACTTCTTTTGGAACCAAAATGTAAATATGCCAATATGTGATGTATGTAAATTGATTTTATTCTGTATACCAGCAGGAATGACAACAATAACTAAAACAATAAAAGAAAATGGAGAATATAGAGAAAAACAATTACTAAGTTTTGTAAATTATGATGTGGGTATAGATAGACTATATAAAACGAATATTAATTTTGGAAACAAATCGAGATATGAAAATAAAAATGATAATCCATATTCAGAATTAATATTAGATATTGTAGAACAAGATAAACAAGTAAGCATGTGGCAATTAGAAAACATATTTGTTGTAGAAATTGAAGCAGAATATGGAGCGTATAGCAGAATCGAATATTTTAATATAAAAAGATATATATCAATATTTTTTACTAAGTATGCCCAAAAAATATTATCAAAAATATGGGATTATAGATACAGACTACAAATAGTTGACTGTATCATGAAAAATAAAGATATAAAATACGCAATTAATGAGAGATTAAGAGATGAAATAAAAAAAGGTGAAAAGAAAAATGGGTATAATTCATTTTTAGCAACACAAATAAGAATGATATTAAACACCTTAAAAAAGGAGGAAAAAGAAGTGGAAAATATTAAAAAAAATAATGACAAATTATATGTTATATATAATTTAGGAGTTCAAATTCATTCAGAACTAAAAAATAAAGGTGAAGATAATAAATTAGATGGATATACGTATAAAATGTTAAATAATATAAAAGCGGGAAATAAAAAAGAATTTATGGATATTATAATAAGATTACATATGGCAATGGGAAAAGATGTGTCCCCAATTTTTATAGAAATTATGCAAACCACAGGTTTAGATTTTGAATCAATAGGACATAGCTTTTTAGCAGGATTAATATCTAATAAATATGAGAAAAAAGAGGAGGAAAAAATAAATGGATAATATAAAAAATAAAAAAGGATTATCAATT
>CAKPJR010000138.1 GCA_934162925.1 uncultured Clostridia bacterium
TATTATTATCCCACATTTTTAGTTCAATTAATTCTTCTCTTAAATCTGAAGAAAATGACATTTTAATTACTCCTTTTTCTACATACTACAATTCTATCAATATTTGATAAATCTTTTTTAGAATATATTTCTTTATACATATTACTTTCTTTTAATAAATTTATTACTCTATCTTCCTGATTATAACCTATTTCTAGTGCCAAAATTCCATTATTATATAAATACTTGTATGCTTCTTTTATTATTCTTCTGTACAAATCCAATCCATCTTCCCCACCATCTAGTGCAATCCTTGGCTCCATTTGTACTTCTTTATCTAATGTTTGTATTGTTTTAGTTTCTATATATGGTGGATTTGAAACAATGATATGAAATTTTTCTTCTATCTTTTCAAAGAGATCTGATTGAATAATTTTGATTTTATTATTTTGAGTATCTCCAAAAACTGTGACTTCTGCAGAATTTTTTTGTGCAATTTCTAGCGCATCATAACTAATATCTGAAAGAGTTATTTCACATTTTTCTATATTTTTTGCAATTGATATTCCTATTGCTCCACTACCAGTGCATAGATCTAGTACCTTTATAGTTTTTTCAGGTTCGCTACAATTAATATTCCTACACATATTTATTACTTCTTCTACTAATATTTCTGTATCTGGTTGTGGTATCAATACATTTTCATCTACATAAAAATTTAGTCCCATAAACTCTTGCTTGTTTATTATATATTGTATTGGAACATTACTTGCTAATTTTTTAATCTCTTCCTCATATCTTTTTATATCATTTAAACTTAATTCCTCTTCTTCATGAATTAGCAAATATTCCTTTGACTGTTTTAAAATATTCGCTAATATCATTCTTGCTTTTAAGCTTGGTTCTTCTATATTATTTTCTTTTAATATTTTTATTGCATTTATTAACTCTTGCTTTATACTCATTTTTCTATCCTTTTATACGCTTTTTCTTTATTATGTTAGCATAAAAAATTGCCCCGCCTTAGCCGTTGGTATAAGAATTTTTAAGGACCTGCTCTTACACAGGTGGGTGCTCTCCTAAACATTTGTGGGCTTCTTACTACTAATTAAAGTGTAAGCATGCACGCCATATTCAGAGTTCTAAGCTCCCTTTCCTCATCTGTTGGTTCTAAAAATTCAGTCCTTACGCACTACGCAGGGAAAATTATTAACTTATCTTTATTGTATTTATATTATCATATGCTAGATAACTTTACAATGATACTAATTGTTTAAATAAAATATTTTTCTATTATAAAGCTATATTTATCTCTAATATTCTCTTCTTTTTTTACTAATTTATATTGTTTTACTACTTGCTATTTAATAAATTTAATGCTATAATGAAGTAAGATTTTGAGCAAAAAAGAAAGAATATTTTTTTACAATATTCTTTCTTTTTTTATATGCTATAATTGCTATTGCCTTTAAGATTTCCTCATTTCATTCAGAAACTCAAATTGTCAAGAACAAAATGCGACTTAAGTCACTTTGTTCTTTTATTCTTCTTTTTTATCTTCTTCTTTAGATTCTGTACTATTACTTTCTTCAGATTTATTCTCATTTTCTACTGTATCTACTGTTGCATATGAATTATTATCATTTTTTTGTTTTTTAGAAAGTATTGCTATTATTACTATTGCTATTACTACTGCTATTGCAATTACTATAATAATTGTTATTAATGATGAAGAATTTCCTCCTGCTTCGAAATTAATTTCATTTACTTCTCCAGCCTTTAAATTCCATGTTAAAGTTTTTCCATCTTCTGAAACTTCACTTGCATTGTTTTCTCCTACTTTTACAGGTAATTTAATAACATATTTCATTGTAACCATTGATGCAGTGCTTTCATCCATTCCACTTAAATCTATGCTTGCTTTTTGTGAATATAATGTTTTTGAACCTTTTTTCTCAATTTTAATTTGATTTTCTTCTGAGTCTTTTACATTTTCTGAACCAAAAGCATCTTCTAAAGATATTTCAGAAAGATTTTCTATATGTTTTTTTGCCTTAAATCCTTCTATTTTGTCATCTGAATATGTTTCAATTTCATAAGCATTTGTTTCAGCATTTTTTTGCATATCACTAGTCATATCTTCTGCTGAAGTTCCTAATTGTTGTAATGTTTCTTTTTCAAATCCATAAATATACGCAACATCTGCTGTTCCATCCTTATTAAGTGTTACTTCATAATTTACACTTACACAGCCTGTTAAAGCAATTAACAAAATGGCCATAATTGAAATTAAACTTAAAACTTTTTTCATTTTATTTCCCCTTTTCTATTAAATATATGCTTAATATATCATTAACTTTTATTTTTTGCAAGAAATTTACTTTATTTTATCTTTCA
>CAKPJR010000139.1 GCA_934162925.1 uncultured Clostridia bacterium
TGGGCGTATGCAATACGCCCCTACAAATCACACCTCCCACATCACACCTCTCACCTCAATAAAACAAATTCCAATTTATATAACTGCTTTTTCTTTTTCTTCTTTTAATTCTCCATTTTTAACTTCTTGTAGTAAATCATCTAGCATATATTTTGTTCCTTTTTTTAATAAAATCTGTACTAAATCAAATCCTGGTCCACGGTTTCCTTCTATTATTAGTGGTCCATTCTTTGATATTGCAACATCCCATCCGACTAAATTTACTTTATCATTTACTAAAGCTGCTTTTAATACCATTTCTTCTATTTCTTCCCAATATGGAATTTGGAATCCATCAAACTTAATATTTGTTATACTTTTTTCTGACTCGTTTAGTTTTTTATCTATACCATTGCCAACAAGTTTTCCAGATTCTATATTCACTAAAACTCCTTTACCTCCTTGGTGGAAGTTGTCTGCAATTGTTTTTCCGCGAACCTATTCTTGCTGCTGCAAATATTATTTTTGATTTACCATTTACTGCGGCAGTCATTATTCTTAAAGTGTTTATACTATCTGGGCTTAAAGCTCCCCAACTTTCGTCTTGATCTACTAGTTCTTCTACAAAGCATTTATTTTTCTTTATATCTTCAAAGAATTGCTTTTTATCTTTTATAGCTTCAATGTTTACCTTTTCTACTCCTCCTCCTCCAAGTCCTACTTGTGGTTTTAGTACAAATTCCTTATGTTTGTTTATAAAAGCTTCAAAGTTCTCATATGTATCTTCTGGCGAAAGAAAATCTCTTCTTGTAAATTCACTAAAATTTTTATGAAAGTTAACTTTGTTAGAGAAAAATGGTGCATATTCTATATTTGCTAATGTTTCATAAGCTTTTGCCATATTTCCTATTGTTACATATGTTTTTCTTTCTTTAAAACTCTTTTCATAAAATTTATAATTCAAATAATCTTGTAGTCCTGAACCTAATATTAATGTTGATATTGCCGTGTCTATAAACATTATAAATGCTGGTTTTTTGTTATTTTTTGATATTTCTTTTAAATCATTATAAAATCTCTTATAATTTCCTGATAATGCAAAATTTATTATTCCCATTTTAGTTCTCCTATTAAATCAAATTATATCTATTATAAAGCTTGTTTACCATTTTTTCAATATTACTAATCACATTTTTCCTTTTCAACTCCTCCAATTTCAATTCAAAAATAAAAAGTTATAGCTTTTGCTATGTTTCTCTCTCTTTTATTCTTTTTATTTTCTATTTTTTCGGGAGTTGGCAAGCCGCGTCGGGAAAAAGGTCCACTGGACCTTTTTCTTTTCCTCCTTTTCAACTCCTCTAATTTCAATTCAAAAATAAAAAGCTATAGCTTTCGCTATAACTTTTTATTTTTGGTGGAGATGGAGGGAGTTGAACCCTCGTCCAATAACATTTCCATATAAGCTTCTACGAGTGTAGTTTATTATTATTCATTCCCTCTAATTCTTGTTAATAAACAAACTTGAATTTTTAGTAGCCTTTATATACCCATTATTTCCAAGGCAAGAAATAATTTTGTTTCCTACTTTAATCGACGCTTTAGCCATACCAGTAGGCCTTATGGTAAAACGACGTGCCATTAACTAGGCAGCGTATGCTAATTCTGTATTATCAGCGTTTATTTTTATTTTCTCGTTTTTTAAGTGGCCAACGAGAATCCACTACTCGCTACTTATATTTCTACATTACTGTCGAACCCAAATACATCCCCATATACATATTTTATTATACAATATTTAATTTACATTTACAATGTAAATTGTGAAATAAAATACAATAATAAATGAGCCTAAAATAAATTAGACTCATTATTATGTTTTATTCCGCCATTGATATTGTAAATGACACATCTTTATAGTTTTCATAGTTTTGTTTCGTAATTATTTCTCCGTTCTCATTCATTGCCAAAAAAGCAATATCGTCGCCATTCAAGACAATAGCATAGCTATTAGGTTCACCACTCCCATCGCCTTCTGTCAAAATATTTTTATAACTCGATTTAACATTGTATGCCAAAATTTCATTATCATCAAGATTTACTTTCAACGTACTATTTTTTAGTTCTTCTGATATATTTTCTGGAAAAAACTCTTCTTTTGTCCAAATAAAGCCCATATCTTCATTGTAAAAACTTTGTTCTAGCAATCCCCTATCTGCAAGATCTCCTATTGTAAATGTATATGTTGTTGCTCCTGTGCTTGATTCGCTATATTCTTTTATAGCTGCATTACTTAAGTTTACTTCCCAGTATATTCCTTCTTTTCCTTTTACTACTAATTTTGTTC
>CAKPJR010000140.1 GCA_934162925.1 uncultured Clostridia bacterium
CTCCAATAATATAGTATTCTTTCTATTATACTTTTTGAATTTACTAATTGCATTTCTATATTGCATTTTTCCTTTCCATCTAACTCTGCTAATATATCTAACACTCCCAGTTTATCGTCTTTAAATTCTCTTCTTAATATTGGATTTTTACTTAAATCTATTTTTTCTATTTTCTTGTTTAATATTGTTTCTAAAAAGTTTTTTGTTATTCTTTCGCTTCCTACTTCTCCAAATAGAGCTTGAAATACTACGTCTAATTTTGGTGATAATGTTTTTCTCATTTTATTTTCTCCTTTCACATATGTAATCATGTATTTATACAAGCATAATTAATAAACATATTTAAATGCCTGATTTTATTTTTTTAATTTTGTTTTTTGGAAATTTTAAAGAATTAATTCTTTTTTGAAATAAATTTGTTTTGGCAATTTGATTTAATGCCAGAATTTATATAAATTTATATTATTTTTGTATCACATTTGTTTTTAAATTTCAAGAAAAATCGTTCGTCTCATTTTTTCTTTTTTCGACATATATGAAGGGGAAAAAGGGGTCTGTCCCCTTTTTCCCTAATTCAAATAAAATATGAAAGATTAGCAGTTTTTAGCTACATATTTTTAATATTATTTCTTTGCATTGTTCTACTAGTTTCTTATAACTTTCTTCGGTAATGTATTCATTTACTTCATGTGCAGTTACTGGTCCTGCTCCTAATATTATTCTTTTATGAACATTTTTCAAAAAACTCGCTTCTGTTATAAAATTTGCTGTTTCTGTTATATCATTAGAATCCGTTTCATTTATAAATGATTCTATGTTCTCTATTATTTTAGCAGTACATTCATACTGTTTAGAAAGTTTTTCAACTTTTTCTTTAATTTCATTTATGTGATCATTATTAGCAATTCTAAAATCTATTGTTACATAGCAATTGGCAGGAATAGAATTTTTTGCACTTCCTCCTCTTATTAATCCTATGTTCATTGTAGTATATGGTATTTCATAATTTTTATTTTTGAAAAGCTTAATCTCTTTTTCATAAAATTCTTCTAATTCATATAAGAATTTTACTGCATTCAAAATTGCACTTTTCCCTTTTTCTGGGTTACTTGAATGAGCTTTTATGCCCTTGAAATAAATCTCATATTCTAACAGTCCTTTACTTCCATTTAATATTTTATTGTTAGTCGGCTCACCAAAAATCATTGTATCTGGAAATTTTTCTTTTGTTTTTAAAATATCATAAATTCCATTGAAATTAATTTCTTCATCATATGTAAAGTATAATTTCATTCCGTATTTTAATTTATTTAGATCAATTTTAGAAATAGCCTCTAACATAGCAGCTATTCCACTTTTCATATCGCATACACCTAAACCATATAGCTTATTTTCTATTTTTGTTAATTCAAATGGGTCTGTTTTCCATTTATCTATATATTCAACTGTATCGGTATGCCCTAAAAATCCTAATTTAAATTGCTTTCCAGTGCTACATATAAGATATTTTCCTTTGTATTCCGTTTTGAATCCAAGATTTTGTAATAACTTTTCTAAATATTCAATAATTTTCTTATTTTCTTTGTCTTAATAGTATTAAATTTTATTAAGTCTCTTAATAATTTATATGATTCCATAAGTATCTCCTTAATTATCATTTAATCCAGTATACCTGTGCTATTTTTCCATTTTCTGTTTCTACTTCTCTTTCTAGTATTCCTCCTGCATTTAAAATTGTCCTTCTTGATGCTTCATTTTCTTTATAACAACCAAGCATTACTTTTTTTAAATCAAGTTCTTCTTTACAATATTTTAAAGCTTGTTCAAGCATTTGCGTTGCATATCCTTTTCTTCTTTCTGTTGGTCTTATTCCATATCCAATATTTCCTCCATAATTTCTTAAAAAGTCATTTGCTAATTCATGTCTAATATTTATCATTCCAACAATTTTATTATCTTTTTCTCTCACTCCAAAAAATTGGGTTGTAACAGCGTGGTTGTCTTGTACTGTTTCCTTTTTTGAATTGCTTTTTAATAATTCTAACCACTCATCATAGTTATCTATTTTATCCCATTTTGAACATGAATGTAATGTTTTTTCGCCATTATCAAAATGCTCTTTTTTATATTCTATTGCTTGATTTTCGTACTCTTTCGTTGGTATTTCTAATTTTATTTTATCTTCCAAATTATATTCCAAACCTACTTCCTCCAACTCTACAAATCTAAATAGTATACTTTAGAATCAAATTTTTGGCTTTTGTCAAATTTTTCACAAACTTCATCTTTAACATATTTAAATCCAGCTTTCTTCATTACTGC
>CAKPJR010000141.1 GCA_934162925.1 uncultured Clostridia bacterium
CTTCTACAATGGTAGGAACAAATATTACAAAAGGAAATTGGAAAATAAGTTTATTAATATATTTACTTACATTTGTAGCTGTTGCAATTTCTATGGTAATACTTAAAATAAAAGATAAAAATAAAGAGATAATAGAAATTATAAAATAGGGTACAAAAAAAGGACTAAAAAAGTCCTTTTTTTCTATGCTCTATTTTAATAGTTTATTCATATTAAACATAAATATAATACTTTCTATTATATCCATAATAGAATAAGAAATTAATATAATTCCTAATGTAACTAATATTGTACCAGGTGCAACCATTATATAAATACCAGCAATAAGTATTAAAACAGATAGAAGTAAACTTAAAAACCAATAACTAGTATTAGCACCTTTAAGCCTTACAGAAAGGTCTAATCTTGAAATTCCACTTAGTATTATCCATATTCCAATAATAATTCTAAAGAAAGAAGCAATAACAGCCCCACTAACCATTACAAGAATTCCTAAGATAATACATAATGTTCCGTATATAAGCCTATAATCATAAAACAAATAATCTCCTTTTGAAGTAAAATAAGAAATTATTTTAACAATACCTGTTGCAATAAGCAATGCACCAATAATGTAAGAAATTGCATTAACAATGCCCTCAGGACTTACAACAAGTAAAATTCCTAAAAGTAAGAACACTATTGAAGACAATATAGATGTAAAGCCAGCTTTTTTAAATAAATCTTTCATTTTTCTCCCTCCAATCACGAAGATTATATCACTACTTAAAAATAAAAACAATGGGGGAAAAAGGGGACTGTCCCCTTTTTCCCTGAGATTACAAAAGTTGATTTTTTTCGAGTTTTATTGTATAGTATTGTGCGAGGTTGATATTAATGAAAATTTTGATAGTTATAGATCAATTTGATGATGCAAATAATGGTACAACAATTTCTGCAAAAAGGTTTGCAGAGGGACTAATGAACTTAGGTCATGAGGTATATGTTGTAAGTACAGGAAAACCTGCAGAAAATAAATATGTAGTTAAAAAATTGCCACTACCTATAATAGTTTCTAAAATAATAAAATCTCAAGGAATGACATTTGCTGTTCCAAATAAAGATGTATTAGAAGAAGCTATTTCGAAAGTTGATGTGGTTCATTTTTATATGCCATTTTTCTTATCTTATGAAGCGCTAGAAATAGCAGAAAAATTAGGAACACCACGTACAGCTGCTTTTCATGTACAACCAGAGAATATTACATACACAATAGGCCTTGGAAAGAACACGAAAGTTAATGATAAAATATATAGCTTTTTTAGAGATAAGTTTTTCAATAAATTTAAACATATTCATTGCCCTAGTAATTTTATAGCAAATGAATTAAAGGAACATGGCTATACTGCTAAAACATATGTAATATCAAATGGAGTAGGATCAGAGTTTAAATATAGAAAGAATGAAAAAAGTCCTGAATTTAAAGATAAATTTGTAATTACAATGATAGGAAGATTATCAAATGAAAAAAGACAGGATTTAATATTTGAAGCAATTTCTAAGTCAAAATATAGTGATAAAATTCAATTAGTACTTGCTGGAAAAGGTCCAAAATATAATAAATATAAAAGATTAGGAGAAAAATTAGCAAATGAACCAGTAATAAGCTTTTTTGATAAAGAACATTTATTGGAATTACTTGGAATGACAGATCTTTATATACATTCAGCAGATGCAGAAATAGAAGCAATATCATGTATAGAAGCATTTGCATGTGGAATAGTTCCTATAATTGCAAACAGTCCAAAATCTGCAACACCTCAATTTGCACTAGATGATAGAAGCTTATTTGAGGCTGGAAATAGCGATGATTTAGCTAAAAAAATTGATTATTGGATTGAAAACGAAGCCGAAAGAAAACAGATGGAAACGAAATATGCTGAGCATGCAGAAAATTATAGAATAGAAAAGAGCATGAAAAAAATAGAAGGAATGTTTGAAGATGCAATTAGAGAATATAGCAAGAATTAGAAGCTTAAATTAAAGTCCGGAACATATTCTTCCTCATGACTTCCCAATTCTTGAATATATCCATTTTGTAAATCTAGAGAATATAAGTAGTTAAAAACTTCCTTATATTCTTTTTTATTTAATTTTCTGTTTATTAAAGAATCATTTTTTGCTTTGTAAGTCGGAAAATATTGAGCCATTACACTTACATATATATCTTTTGGCATATTTTCATTAATCCATTTTAAAATATTTTTTGTATTTTGAATATGATTTGGAAGAACTAAATGACGAATAATAACTCCTTTTTGAATAATACCATTATCA
>CAKPJR010000142.1 GCA_934162925.1 uncultured Clostridia bacterium
GCACCTAAATGAACTTCCAAAACTTGACCTAAGTTCATACGAGAAGGCACACCTAATGGGTTTAGAACAACATCAACAGGTGTTCCATCTGGCATAAATGGCATATCTTCAACTGGTAATATTCTTGAAATAACACCTTTATTACCATGACGTCCAGCCATTTTATCTCCAACTGATATTTTTCTTTTTTGAGCTATATAAACTCTTATTACTTCGTTTACTCCAGGTGCAAGTTCATCTGAGTTTTCCCTGTTGTATATTTTTATATCAACTATTGTTCCTGCTTCTCCATGTGGTACACGAAGTGAAGTATCTCTTACTTCTCTTGCTTTTTCTCCAAATATTGCACGAAGTAATCTTTCTTCTGCAGATAATTCTGTTTCTCCCTTTGGAGTAACCTTTCCTACTAATATATCTCCTGGTCTTACTTCTGCACCTATTCTTATAATTCCGTTTTCATCTAGGTCTTTTAAGTTTTCTTCACCTATGTTTGGAATATCTCTTGTAATTTCTTCTGCTCCAAGTTTTGTATCACGACATTCACAATCATATTCTTCTATATGTATAGATGTATAAACATCCTCTTTTACTAGTCTTTCACTTAATAGTATAGCATCCTCGTAGTTATAACCTTCCCAAGTTGTGAAAGCTATAAGAACGTTTTTACCAAGTGCCATTTCTCCATTTTGTGTAGAAGGTCCATCTGCTATAACATCATTTGCTTTTACTTTTTCGCCTTTTACAACTATTGGATGTTGATTAATACATGTTCCTCCGTTTGTTCTTTTGAACTTACGTAATTTATATGTATCTTTTTCTCCTGATTCTGTTTTTATAATAATTTCATCACCAGTAACTCTTTCTACAACACCACTATGTTTTGCAAGTACTGTTATTCCTGAATCTTTTGCTGCTCTATATTCAATACCTGTTCCAACTATTGGAGAGTCTGTAATCATAAGAGGAACTGCTTGACGTTGCATGTTTGCACCCATTAACGCACGGTTAGCATCATCATGCTCTAAGAATGGTATCATAGCTGCACCAACTGATACTAATTGTTTTGGTGATACATCTACGTAATCTACTCTATCTGGTTCAACTTCTGTTACTTCATCTAAGTATCTTACCCTTACCATTTTATTTTTGAATTTTCCATCTTTTGTCATTGGCTCTGTTGCTTGTGCTATTACACATCCATCTTCTTCATCAGCTGTCATATATACAACTTCATCTGTTATTTTATGTGTTTTTGGATCAATTTTTCTATATGGTGTTTCTACAAATCCATATTCATTTATTACTGCAAATGTTGAAAGTGCAGAAATCAATCCAATGTTTGGTCCTTCTGGAGATTCTATTGGGCAAAGTCTACCATAGTGTGTATAGTGAACGTCACGTACTTCGAATCCTGCTCTTTCACGAGAAAGTCCTCCAGGTCCTAATGCAGAAATTCTTCTTTTATGTGTTAATTCTGATAGTGGGTTTGTTTGATCCATAAATTGTGATAATTGTGAACTACCAAAGAATTCTCTTATTGATGATGTTATTGGTTTTGTGTTTATTAATGTTTGTGGTGTTATAACATCTAAGTCTTGTATTGTCATTCTTTCACGAACAACTCTCTCCAATCTTGTAAGACCAATTCTAAATTGGTTTTGTAGTAATTCACCAACACATCTTATACGTCTATTTCCTAAATGGTCTATATCATCAACTTTACCTAAATCATATTGTAAATTTAATAAATAGTTTATTGATGAAATCATATCTTCTGTTACAATATGTTTTGGTACTAGCTCTTCTTCTCTTTCTTCTATTACTTTCTTTAAGTCTTTTTCTTCTGTATTATCTAAAATATTTTTTAATATTTCATAATTTACTAGTTCTTTAATTTTTATTCCTAGTTTTTCTGTATCCACATATGCATGAATATCTACTGTTCCGTTTCCTATTATTCTTACTTTTTTGTCATTTACTTTTACATCAACAATATTTATTCCTGAATCTTGAATTTCTTTTGCTATTTCTTTTGAAATAACGTTATCTTTTTCTACTAATATTTCTCCAGTTTCACTATTTAAAATATCGCTATATGCAACTTGACCAGCAATTCTAGATGCTAAGTTTAATTTTTTATTAAATTTATATCTTCCTACTTTTGCTAGATCGTATCTTCTTGGATCAAAGAATAAGTTGTTAAACAAATTTCTTGCGGCATCAACTGTTGGAAGC
>CAKPJR010000143.1 GCA_934162925.1 uncultured Clostridia bacterium
TCAAATTTTAATAGAATTAATGTAATAGCTCCTCCAATTAAGAATTTACCAACTTTTCTTGATAATGTTAAATAAGTTATAGCTTGTTCATGATATTTTTCACTACAACTATTTAATAGCAATGTTTTTATGTAATTTGCAAACAAGTCACGTATACCAAAGAATACAAAGAATCCAAGTGACATTAGAACTATTCCAATTATTCTTAACTTTAACATACTTCCAAATATAATAGAAATAAAGGTTCCAATTAATGTATATCCAATTACATATAACACTTGTTTGTTTTTTCCCTTAAAATGTTTGGTAAAAAAGTAATCACTTATAACTCTTACTATTCTTGAAATTGCAATTATAATTGACAAATATATAGATACTTTACTAATTTCTAAAAAAGATGATAATTTGTATTGTATAAGTAATTTACTATTTGCTTGACCTAAATCAATTGTTGCATAAAGGCTTGCATATAATAATAGTATTAAAAAAATTAGTTTAGTTATTGATAATTTTTGTTTTTCTTTAAATTCATCATTTTTATTGTTTTTGTATTCGTATAAAAAGTTAGATAAGATTACACTTAAAATACAAAAAGATATGCATAATATCATAGGTAAATAATTGTTAATATTAAATAAAAATCCTACTGTAAAAGCTATTAACATAGTTATAAGAGAATATATAAAACTAGATTTGTTTTGTATTTTAATATAATCTTTTTCTTTATTTGCATACTTTAGATTTTTTCTTAATATTACATTATCCATATTTTTAAAGAGGAAGGCTGAATCATATAAAATATGTCCAAGCAATATAATAAGATATTTATTGGCAAATGTAAGTAATATAGCGGAACACAGTAATAATACAGTTCCTAGTTTTATTGATCTAATGTTTCCGATTTTCTTAATTATTTTAAAAGCAATTGGATATATTAATATTGTTATTAAATTTCCAATAGTACTAAGCGAACTAATCTGTGCAGCATTAAAACCTTTAACTACAGTTAGGAATATAGTGTCAATAGCAATCCAAAACAATAGATCACCAGAAATTCCTGAAAATATTGGGTATATTTTGTTACTTAATTCTACCTTTTTGTTATATTCTACGTCGTTCATTATTACGTTATAATCCTCTCTTTACTAAAATGAGTCTTTTCTTCATTTTAAACATATATTTTCTACTTTTCACAAACATTCTAACATAGTGATACAAAGATTTAAAGTACCTTATTTTTTAACTAACATTCTTTCTTTAAAAAATAACAAGTTGTTTGAGGGGGACAGTCTTTTATTTCGGCAAATACTATATATCCGTTCTTTTCATAGAACTCTCTTGCCTGAAAATTCCATGTTTCCATTCTAATTCCTGTTAAATTTTCTTTTTTAGCAAACTTTTCTATTTGGTTTAGCAAATTTGTTCCAACCTTTTGTCCTCTATATTCTTTATCTACATATAACAAATCTAGAAAGTACCAATTATATTGCACAAAGCCAATTGCACCACCTATTAATTTATTGTCATCAAAAGCAAAAAAATTGTTGCTTTTCATATCAGATATTTTTATATCTGCTGATGTATTATCCTTTAACCATTCGCACTTTTCTCTATTGTTTTTCCTTAATTTTGTATGAATTATATCTTTCATTTCCATATTATTATCATTCTTTATAGTGATCATTATGTTCACTCCTTCTGTTATCGAATTTTTTCTGTTTCTTTAAAAGCCTATGAGTACAACAAGATACTAAATTCATAGCAGTTTTTACAATACTTTATAAATGCAATTCATATTCTTTAATTTCACAATTCTTTAATCCTCTATTTAAGAATTTACCATCTTTTATTCCTTCAAAGTATCCATTAAATGCTTTTGAAACTCCACTATGCGCAACTACTAAAATATTTTTATAATCTTTAGTTTTTAGTTCATCTAAAAAATTATAAACTCTTTTAAAGAAATCTTCAATGTTTTCACTTGTTCCTTGTTGAATAGTAGTATAATAGTTCCAGTATTCTTCTCTGTTTGTTTCAGTAAGTAGTTTCCCGCTTAAGTCTCCGCAACTTCTTTCTTTAATTCTGTTGTCAATTATAATGTTATATTTGTTGTCAACAATGATTTCTGCAGTATGTTTTGCTCTTGTTAAAGGTGATGAAAAAACTTTATCAAATTTGATATTTTTTATTTTTTCTCTTAATTCTTTAGCTTGCTC
>CAKPJR010000144.1 GCA_934162925.1 uncultured Clostridia bacterium
GAATACAAGATAGGAGATATTGTAGAATTAAAAAAACAACATCCGTGTGGAAGCAAGTTATGGCAAATTACACGTGTAGGTGTGGATTTTAAATTTAAATGTATGCGGATGTGAACATGTAATAACAGTAGAAAGACCGAAAGCTTTAAAAATGATAAAAAAGCTAATAAAAAGTATGGAGGAATAAATGGCTAAAAAAAGCGTAGGTGCTAAAATAGTAGATATAATTTTTTTTATAATTGTTTTTTTTGTTTTAATTAAATTATATGGAGTATACAAGAAGTATAATTACAATGAATTTATAAAGGCTGAAAATATAATTAGAGCTACTAAATTTACTAGAGACAGTAAAGAAAAATTTGCAAATGAAAATAGTTATAAAATGGAATCACAAGACTTTAATGATGCTATATTTTACAAAAAGGTAAAAGTAAAACCTAATACTCCTTATAAACTTACATGCATGGTAAAAACGGATAATGTAGTAAACCAAAGTGGAAAAAATAATGGAGGAGCACAAATTTCAATATATGATACAACAGAATGCTCAGAAAGTATAATAGGTACAAATGATTGGCAACAGTTAGAATTTATATTTGATTCAAAGAATAGAGAAGAAATAGAGATAGGATTTAGACTAGGTGGCAATGAAACAAAAACAAAAGGGACAGCATGGTTTTCAGATTTTAAATTAGAACAGGGAATTAAGGACAACTCAAATAATTGGAACGTTGCATGCTTTATAATCAAAAATGTAGATGTAAATATTAAAAACCAAAATGTTAAACTTAATATGGGAATAGCAGACATTCAAGATATGAAACAGAATATGGAAAGATTTAAATTGGCAGCAAAAGAATTGTCAAATGGAAAAATGACAGTAGATTATGATATCTATGAAATAGATGAACCTGTTGAAAGTGTTACATATTCAGAAAAGTTTGCATACTATTTAGATCCAGCTGATGTGCAAGAAATTATAAAAGAATATTTAAAAAAAGAAGAATATGATTACATATTTGTAGCAGTTAGACTAGGAGACAATTATGAAAATGTAGAGATACCAGTAAATGACTGGATTGGACTTGGACGGTATGGACTTAAATGGAATAGGATATTCCAATATAAGGCTTCCAAATAATAAATCTAGTTATATATATACTTATGATTCGTACATAAATACATTTCCAGAAGAAGTATTTATACATGAATTTTTACATTCATTAGAAAGAATATTAAAAGAAAGAAATTACGATATTCCTAATTTACATGATTATGAACAATATGGGTATAAAGAAGAGAGGCTAATAGGACTAAAGAATTGGTATCGTGATTATATGACACGCAACATAAAAACAAATAATGGAGACAAAACTGGATTAAATGAAGATGTCTATACACTAACTCCGCCAGCGGAAAGTGATTTTGCATATAGTATGGAAGTAGAGTTTTCGGAAGAACCACAAAATATAATAGAAGAAGCAAAAAAATTATTAGAAAATGTATTTAGTATGTTTGCAAAAAAATAAAAGAAGGGAACAATAATGAAAGTATCAGATTTTAACTATAATTTACCAGAAGAATTGATTGCTCAAACTCCAATAGAAAAAAGAGATGAGTCAAGACTTATGGTATTGGATAGAGATAAAAAAACAATTGAAAATAAAGTATTTAAAGATATTATAGAGTATTTAAAGCCAGGAGATGTATTAGTTAGAAATAATACAAAAGTAATACCTGCTAGAATTTACGGTAAAAAAGAAACAGGAGCAAATGTTGAATTCCTATTACTAAATAATATAGAAGGAGATATTTGGGAAAGCATAGTAAGACCAGGAAATAAACTTCATGTAGGAACGAATGTTATTTTTGGAGATGGAATTTTAAAAGCAGAAATATTAGAAATTATGCCAGGTGGGACTAGAAAAGTTAAATTTGAATATGATGGGATTTTCAATGAAATATTAGATAAAATTGGGTTAATGCCATTACCACCATATATACATGAAGAATTAAAAGAAAAGGATAGATATCAAACAGTATATGCAAAATATAACGGCTCAGCAGCAGCACCAACAGCAGGTCTCCATTTTACGGATGAGCTTTTAGAAAAATTAGAGCAAAAAGGAGTTATTATTGCAAATGTAACTCTACATGTAGGAATAGGAACATTTAGACCAGTAAAAGAAGATACAGT
>CAKPJR010000145.1 GCA_934162925.1 uncultured Clostridia bacterium
TGGTGGATTAGATCGGAATATTTGGAGGCAGAACCGAAGAAGCAGTAAGAAATTACCAAAGGAGCAGAGGGCTACCCGTAGATGGAATAGTAGGTTGCAATACATGGAGATCACTTCAAGAAGACGTAGTAGGAACAGGAAGAACTAGTACAACAATAGACTAAAAAATGTCAAATTGGGGCGTATTGCATACGCCCCAAATATCTTGTATACTAGTAAATTTATCATTCACTAGTATATAAAAAATGCTATAATCGCTATTGCCTTTAAGATTTCCTCATTTTATTCTGAAACTCAAATCGGCGAGAACTAAGGGCAACTAAAGCCGCTTTGTTCCTTTTCTATTTTATTAATTTACTTTCAAATTCTTCCCAAGATTTACTAAATTCGTGGTTAGCAAATGCTTCTTTTAATCCATTTACCTGCTTTAATTTAATAATTTCATCCAATTCCATACCAAGGTGTAATGAAATAGTAGAATCATCCCAACCACTTTTAGTTAATTCCATTACAATTTTTCCCATATCTAAAATTTGGTGGGTTCCTCTAGCCCTATTGTGACGAATAGTGCTTGCAATACGGTCATCCAAATTTTTGTTAATTGTAACAATAGGTATTTGCTTTAGATGGAAATATTCCTTAGCACACCTATATCTATGAAATCCATCTACTATAATATATAAATCTTTATCTTTATCATAATAAGTTACAATAGGCTGAGTGTAACCATCTTCTTCAATTGAATGCTTTAGTAACTTCATCTCAGGTGGAGCGACCTTGTTAGGGTTATAGTCATTTGCAACCACTTTATCTATATCCACCATTTTTACATCTAAAACAGGAAAGGTAATCTCTTTACTCATTTGCACCACTCCTGATTCTTACAAAATTTTTATAGTAGTTATTGCCAGAAACTAGAAAACCACAAGTTTCATAAACATTTAAATATGCTTTAGTAACTATACTATCTTTTATATTTATTTTTGCTGTTATATATTGAAAAAGTTCAATAAGAAAATCATCATTAATAGAATAAACATTTTTTATTACATCAGAAACAATTGAAACAAAAGCTACAGGTGTATCATTATCAAAAAGGATATACCAATCTTTTTTATTATCATCATATATTCTATCATTAGTTTTGTTTTCTACAATTCTGGAACCAAAAAATTTTCCCATTACACTATAAAAACTTTTTGATTTATTTGTCATTTTTAAGATCATTTATTAACTACCTCCTGCTGTATAAATTTATTTAAATCTGGATCAGAAGTTATGGTGTTGGCATTTAATAGATTATCCCATTTATGTGCAAGCTCTCTTAACTCTGCCTCTTCTGTCTTTGTTTGAGAGAAAGATAATCTCTTTAAATAGAAATCATTTTTTTCAATGGCTCTAGCAATTCTACGCCAAGATATTACTTTTTTGCGATTTTCCAATTCCTTAGAGCACTCATCAGGTATCTTGTCAAAATCTATATGATACTTTTTTCTATGCCAAATCATGAATTTTTTTATTTTTCTATAATAATTCATCATTAAGTCTCTATTATATATACCAATACTTTCTAGCAAAAAAACTGTGTATTGTTGCCAAGTCATAAAACTAGGTTTAGAAGTTTTTAAATCACCTAAGGCAGAAGTTCTACAATAGATGTTTCCAAAATTAACTCCATTAACTCTATTTAAAACCTTAGTCCAAGTTTGATATTCTAAAGCCTTAAATTGGTCAAGCCCTTTTCTCTGATCATCGCCATAAGGCTGACACACTCTTTGCTCTGGCAAAGGAACACCATTTTTATACATTAAGTCATATACCTTGTTGTAAGTTAAATCCAACTTACTAACAGCACCCCAAATATCTTCTACGCGGAAATCATATATAGGATAAAAATTATATACGTCTAACACTTGCTTAGAATATTTAACTCTAGTTGTCCAATTGTAATCCTTAAAGGTTTCTTTGTGTTTTTGAAAAGTAAGTGTACGAAAACGATTTAAACTCTCATCTGTTCTAATTCCTATACCGCAAGCAACTAGTCCACCATATTTTTTTTGATACCAAGACGCAAACTGAATGATAAATTCTTCAAAT
>CAKPJR010000146.1 GCA_934162925.1 uncultured Clostridia bacterium
TCCATATACAAGTGTAAATACAGTTAAAGAAATAGAAGAGTATATGAAGAAATATAATATAAGGGATATAAAAGACATTATAGGAAAAGTAGAAATGAACTAAAACTTTGTCAAAAAGTATTTACAATTTATATAAATATGTTATAATAACAATAAGAGAACAAGGAAACCACAAGAGTGGTTGCCAAGGGTGTTTAATACACATCTCCCCTAGCAAAGTAGAGATGTGTATTTGTTATTTACGAATAATTACAACAATAGTTATAATTAAGGTAAATGCTATAATAGTTACTGCAATTAATGCAGTTAAAAGTAAAAAAATAATATGTAATAAAGTTTGTTCTATCATATGCATCACCTCCTTATTATAAGTATAAAGAGATGACAACCACGTCTCTAGCTTTCCCTGTTCAAACGTAGTATATAGTAAATGTAAATAAATGTCAATGACAAAAAGACAAAAATAATTAATTTAAAAAACCTATTGCAAAATAAAACAAAAAATGATAATATATTTACATATTAATAATAAAAAATAATAGATTTAAAAAAAACCCCTTTTTTCGGGAATATTTTTTAAATCTATTTTTGTTTTTAGTTTAGGAGGAGAATTAGATGAACACAAAGTATATTTTTGTAACAGGTGGAGTAGTATCTGGATTAGGAAAAGGAATAACAGCAGCATCATTAGGAAGACTATTAAAAAATAGAGGATATAAAGTAACAATCCAAAAAATGGATCCATATATAAATGTAGACCCAGGAACAATGAGCCCAATTGAACATGGAGAGGTTTTTGTAACAGATGATGGAGCAGAAACAGATTTAGACTTAGGTCATTATGAAAGATTTATAGATGAAAATTTAACTAAAAATTCTAGTATTACAACAGGAAAAATTTATTCTAGTGTAATAGAGAAAGAAAGAAGAGGAGAATACTTAGGAAAGACTGTTCAAGTAATACCACATATTACAAATGAAATAAAAGAAAACATATATAGTTTTGAAAATGAAGATGTTGATATTGTGATTACAGAAATTGGCGGAACTATAGGAGATATAGAAGGATTATCTTTTATAGAGGCAATACGCCAAGTAGGAATAGAAAAACCAAAAGAAGATGTAATATATGTACATGTAACTTTACTTCCATACATTTCTGGTTCAAATGAATTAAAATCAAAACCAACACAACACTCTGTAAAAGAATTACAATCACTAGGAATTAAACCAGATATATTAGTTTGTAGATCTGAATTGCCAATAACAGATAGTATGAAACAAAAAATAGCTTTATATTGTAATGTAAGACCAGAAAGCGTAATTCAAAATAGTACAGTAGATAATTTGTATGCAGTACCTTTAATGCTAGAGAAAGAAGGGCTTACAAGAGAGGTATGCAGATGTTTGAACTTGGATAAAGTAGAGCCAAAAAATGAAGAATGGCAAGCTATGATAGATAATATAAGAAAAATAGAAGCAGGTCCAGTAAAAGTTGCAATTGTAGGAAAATATGTTGCACTAGAAGATTCATATCTTTCAGTTGCAGAAAGCTTAAGACATGCAGGATTTGCAAATAATGTAAAAGTTGATATTGACTTTGTAGACTCAGAAGAAATAAATAATAATAATGCAAAGGAAAAACTAAGTAAATATGATGCACTTCTAGTTCCAGGAGGATTTGGAAATAGAGGAATAGAAGGTAAAATAGCAACAATAAAATATGCAAGAGAAAATAAAGTACCATTTTTAGGAATATGTTTAGGAATGCAAATGGCAGTTGTTGAATTTGCAAGAGATATTCTTGGACTAAAAGATGCGAATTCAGAAGAATTTGATGAGAATACAAAAAATCCTGTAATTCATATTATGGATGACCAAAAAAATATAGAAAACAAAGGTGGAACAATGAGACTTGGAAGTTATCCATGTGTACTAAAAGAAGGAACAAAGGCTTTTGAATTATATGGTAAAAAAGAAATAGCAGAAAGACACAGACATAGATTTGAATATAATAATGACTATAAACAAAAAATGGAAGAAGCAGGACTTATATGCAGTGGAACATCACCA
>CAKPJR010000147.1 GCA_934162925.1 uncultured Clostridia bacterium
GCAAAAGATTGTGGTAGCATGGTTGCAAAAGCAATTGAAATAGCAAACAGAAAGGCATAAGAAAAAAGAGAAACAAGGAAGTTTAACTTATACTTCCTTGTCTTTTTTATTATGTTTTGAAGAAATAATGGAAAATAATAAATATATTGAAGGTGATGCAATAAAAGCTAACATTAAATATTGATCATATCTATAACGAGGTTGAACCTCAATTAATAAGTGTGCACAAAAATAAAGTATAAAAACAATTTCAAAAAGTATTTGTGTTTGATATAAATTATTTTTATTATTGTAAAACTTATTTTCTTTGACATTAATAATGACCGTTGAAAAACTAAAAACAATTAATAAGAAGTATTGCACATATCCATAGTATTTTACAAAAATATAACTTTTGCTATTTTGAACCTTGTTACCAGAAAAAGCAATTTGATTATCTTCTTCACCACAAAAAACTAACATTTTATTTTTTATATGACCAAAAGTTTCCTTAGTGTTTTGTGTAAATTTATTAACTATGAAATTTTTACATTCATTATTATACAGCTCATAATTAAAATTTAATTTTTGCAAGTCAAAGTAAACTTGTGTTTTTTCAGCAGTTTCTGTAGGTATATTATAGATTCCATTTTCATGTATTCCAAGTACAAATTTAAAATATTTAGCATTAGAAGAAAGCGTAGAAGTAGGTATAAAATTTAAATTCAACAAACTATAGTCAAATATTTTCATAGTAGAAAATGCAGATAAAATGATTAATAAAAACCCTATAAGAAAAGTTTTCCAAGTTTTAAAATTATTAATTAAAAGCTTCCACAAAAGGAACAAACAAAAAGATATTAAAATTATAATAGAACTTGGTCTGATTATATTTGCAATACCTACTAAAATACCACTTAAAACATAATAAAAACATTTATCCTTAATAAAAAAATATATAGATAATATTACGAGTAAAGTGGAAAAATGTTGATTGTTTATTATAGAAGAACCAGCTATGTTAAAAAATAATAAACTATATATTATAGAAGATATAATTCCAATTTTTTTTGTATATACTTTAGAAGCAATTTTATAAACAAAGACATTAGTTAAACTCATAAATAATATTTCAAATATTTTCAGAAATATTAAATGGCTACCAAAAATCTTTATAACTAATGCAAGATACATTACAAAACCGGTTTGAAAATTATAAAAATAAAAATAATTAGTTTTATCAAAACTTAACATATTAAAAGTACCGATTAACTACTGAATTGGCACCTTTTATAAGTACTTCGTAATCACTTACTGGTTCAGTCTTTGCATAGATTCCCCATACTGCATATATTAAAAACGAAAAAATGAAAATCAGCAGACTATAGTGGTTAAAGGTTTTGTTATTAAGCAATTTATAAATACTAAATAATATTGTTAATATTAATATTATAGATAAAAAAGTGATTTTAAATGAGGGATGTTCCAATTGGTAAATACAGCATGAAAATATATAATAAACAAAAATAATTCCAAGAACAATTTCAATTCCATAAATTAAAAAGTTCATACAATGAGTTCTTTTCATTTTCTATCCTTTCTAAATACAAATAATTTACTAAATATATAGTTTCCTATTATAACAGATACTTGAGCAACTAATGTAAATATTACTACATATAAATCTGAATTTAATTTTAATAATGTTACAAAGAACCACATTATAAACATTTCCAATAATAATGTTGCAATTCTTGCTACTACAAAATTTATAAATTCTTTTAATTTATTTTCATTTTTGCTCTCAAATACAAATTTTCTATTTGTAAAATAAGCAAAGATTACTGCTACTATCCATGAAATTATTATAGCAATTTGTAATTGAAATCCATTAGTTGGATCAAGTATTGTAAATAATAAAATATATTTTGTTATTAAATTAACAAGAGTTGTTAATACTCCAAAAATTAAATAATTAATTATTTCTTTATATTTTATATATAATTCTTTTA
>CAKPJR010000148.1 GCA_934162925.1 uncultured Clostridia bacterium
TATTACATTCTCTGGACCCTTTTCTATTCCATCTTCATATTCAATAATAATTTCATATACTTGTGCAAGTGCAATTCTACTAAATTTAGTATTTTCTATGTAATAACTTTTTATTTTATTGTCCTCTACCATCACTTACACTCCTTCCTTCTACTTTCTCTGCCATTAATACTTCTGCTTCTAATTCTTTTCCAACTTGCATAGCATCAGATAAATTGTCTTTGTTCTCTTTTATTGTATTTTTTATTATTTTTTTTGAACTTCTTTCTTTTTTCACCAACCCTAGTATTTCTGTAATCTTTCTCTCTTCTTTTGTAATGGGGCTCTTCTCAGTTCCGTTATAAGCTCCTCGTAACATTTTGATTTTTGAACCGTAATTAAAATTTTCATCTAAATTATTTTCTTCTATTATTTTTTTTATATCAATGCCTTCTTGACTTATTTCTTTTAACATTATTCCTCTGTATTTTCCTTTTTCTTTTTTATTTAGAGTAATCCTTTTTAAGTCTATTCCATTATCATATAGTATTTTGCATATTCTCAACGTTTTTGATATCTCAGTTTCTAAACTAGTTCTAGTTATAGTTATACCTTCTATTTCCTGTATACTAAAAAAATTACTTTTGTCCTTATTTTTTATACTTTCTAAACTTCTTTGAAAATTTGCACTATTTCTAGTTTTTGCTTGACAAATTCTACTTCCTATTTTATAATCAACTTCCTCAGTTATTTCAGAAATCCTTTCTAATAATTCTTTACTTCTTTCTTCATCTAATTCTGACTCATTAATCAAATTATAAACTGTATAAGAATTTGTTTTTCTAATTTGCAAAATATTTATTCCAGCTTTTTTTAATTCTATTAGTACTCCTGTTAAAACCTCTATGGAATCTTTTGGTATATGTTTCTGTAAAGAATCTTTTTCTTCTTCTGAAAAAAATATTCCTTCTAATTCTAATTGTTTTATTCCTTCTTTTAATTCTTTTATATGCTTTCTCTTTTGTTGTGATAGTCTGTTACCTATAGGCCAATTCATTTCTATTTTTGAATTTATTTTTTGTAATTCTTCAACTATTTTTTTCTGTTCTTCTTTTTTCTTTTCTCTAAGTATATCACTAATTGCTTGACGCTGCTTTATATTAATTTCCACATTATTTTGCTTTAAAATCCTTATTATATCCAACATATCCTCTGTAGTTATATTTCTTTCTGTTGTTCTTTCTTCTGTCAACTTTTTTAACTCATATTCAGAAAATTCTATACCTTCTAATTTAAGCGTTTCTATACCCTTTTTTAATTCTAACGGAAACTTTCTTTTTACATCATATAACTTTCTACCCCAATTCCAATTCTTATCTATACTAACTTGAATCATTTTCAATTCTTCTATTATTCTTTGTTGCTCTTCTTCAGGCTTCGATTCTATTAATTGCCCAATAGAAGTTCTTTTAGATATCTTTATTGGAATATTATTTTTATTTAAATTTTTCATTATCTCTATAATTTGTTCTACACTTACACAGTAATCCGATTGGCTTAATGCTATTTGTTTATATTCATATTCAGTTAATAGGATTCCATTATTTTTTAATTTTTCAAGTATATATTCCTTGTTTCTACTTTTAGCATCTTGAAATCTTCTTCCAAAATTTAGATTTCTTTCTATTATTGGATTTATTCTTTTTAATTCTTCAACTATTCTTTCCTGTTCTTCTTTAGGCTTAATATTAATTAAATCTTGTATTGTATCTTTACTTTGGATATCTATATTAATACTGTGCTCTTTTAACGTTCTAATAATATCAACAATTTCATCTAATGTAATTGTTGATTTATTTACTAATCTATTTATTTCTTCTTCTGTAAAATTTTTTCCTTTTATAATAAACTCTTCTCTTAACTTTATTATACTTTCCTTAAATTCAATTGCATGATTATTTTTTTGAACCTGAAGCCTTGAACTAAAATTCCACTCTCCATTAAT
>CAKPJR010000149.1 GCA_934162925.1 uncultured Clostridia bacterium
ATTCTATATACTCCTGCCATAAATTCTAAATTTTCCTTAACAGATAAGTTAGGAGCAATTGCTGTTTCTTGTGGTGAAACATTTAATATTTCTCTAATTTTCATATAATCTTTTTTTGTATCATTTCCTAATACCTTTATTTCTCCATCTGTTGGCATTATTAGTGTTGATATCATTTTTATTGTTGTGGTTTTCCCTGCTCCATTGGTTCCTAGTAAAGCAAACAATTCTCCTTCCTTTACTTCTAAATTAATATTATTTACTGCAACTTTATCTTTAAATTTCTTTGTTAAGTTTTTTATTTCAATTGCATTCATATTATTTGTCTCCTTTCGGAATAAATTTATCAATACTATCTTCTAATACATTAGCTTTAACTATTGCCATTCCTTTTTTCTTATCACATAAGACCACTACCGAATCTCCTGGTTTTATATCAAACATATCTCTTGCTTCTTTTGGAATAACTATCTGCCCTTTTTCTCCAACTTTGCTAATTCCAACATATTTATCTTTACTCATAAAATTCCTCCCTGTACGTTTTGTTATACTTTTCATACTTATTGTACCGCAAAAAAAAATAAAAAGCAACTATTATTCAATTATATAATAATTACTTTTTATCTTATACCAATCTCAATTTTATTATTTATTTATCTCTTCAAGGTTTTTTAAAAATTCTGAATAATCTTCTACTCCTCTTTCTTCATTTTTTGTTTCTACTTCGTCTTCTAATGATAAAGGCTCATATACAGTTCCTGCAAACCATACTTCTCCTGTTTCTTTGTTTCTTATAATAAACATATAAGGTTTATCAAATGTTAAATCTATTTTTTCTACAGGTACATCATATAAATAATCAAACATTTCACCTGCACCCATTCCACCAATAAATGTAGCTGCTGATGCTTTTATGCCATCTTGTGTAAATTCAATATTTGCTTTGTGTTTTGCCTGGCTTATATATGCCTTTTCTTCTGTAATGCCTTTTAAATTAGCTCTTTCTTTATCAAATACATCTTTAACTCCCATGTCATTTAAATCTTTAATAAGATTTAAGTCATAGTCAAATTTAAATTTAGGAATATAACCTACTACTTGAGTAATAACTCCTTCTTTAAAGTTTTCTCTTTTATTAATGTCTTTTAGATTTCCTATTATTTTATTAATTTCTTCTGCTGTAATGTTACTTATATATTTATCCAGATTTTCTTCTGGCATTATTGCAACATATTGTAATGTTGTTCCATTATATTCTTTTAAATCTTTAGCAAATGATTTTACTTTTTCATCTTGATAAACATAAAAATCTGTATTTTTATCTACACTTTTATAGTTTTCTTTTATTTCTTTCATATATAAGTCTAAATATTCTTTTACTGCTGTTTCGACATCTTTTCCTTCTAAATAGTATGATGCATTACCATCAGAATTTTCATTTAAATATTTTCTAAATGCATCTCCTACTGTTTTTCTAATATTATCTTCTCCTAATGTGTTAACAATATCATAGTTGTTTATAGAGGCAATTATTCCCATACCAGATATTTTATTTTTAGCACCTTCAAAATCACTTGCCAAAAGGTTCTGAGGAGCTACCCAACCATATTTTTCATGTTGGTAATCTGCTACTGCATAATTATTTGCTAAAAATTTATCTTTCCAGTCCATATCAATTCCTACTGCGTTTATAAGTACAAAATTTAAGTCATTTACACTTTCATCATCTATCATATCTTTTATAAGTTCAAGAGTTTTGTCACTAATCCAAGAATTCATTTTTTTAGCTGAAGTAAATGAATCATATTCAACATCAGCATTATATTTAGTTTTCAAATTATTAACAAAATTCTCTTTTACAGAATTTTTATATGAATCTCTTATAAATAATGCATTTGCTAATGACATATTAGCACTATTAACAGATTTATTAGGTTTATAA
>CAKPJR010000150.1 GCA_934162925.1 uncultured Clostridia bacterium
AAAAATGATATAAATATTAAAGTTTATATCATTTTTTTCTTTAACTAATTTGTCGAATTTTATATTCTCTTATAAAATTTTTTAATTTGTGCCAAAATTCCCCGTCCCTCTTGGCATAGAAATGTAAAATAAATTATGTTATAATTTTTTTATAAAACTGTAACAAAATTAATTTTCAATTGTCTTATAATAAAGGGGGAAAAGTTATGCAGGATATTGAAAAACTATATAATGAGTATTTTAGTACGGTATATAAATATTTGTTATATCTAACACATGATGCAAATTATTCTGAAGAACTTACCCAAGAAACCTTTTGCAAAGCAATAGAGAAAATAAATACTTTTAGAGGTCAATGTAAAATTTCGGTATGGCTTTGCAAAATCGCAAAAAATTTGCTCATCAATGACCAAAACAAAAGAAAAAGAATTGATAGTAATGAAAATCTAAACTGCTTAGAAGATGTTACAAAAATAGAAGACGCAGTTGTTCTTAAAGATGAAAAAATTAATTTATATAAAAAAATGCAAAGTCTTGAAAGTAATTCTAAAGAGGTTGTTCATTTAAGAATTACAGGAGAATTATCTTTCAAGGAGATAGGAGATATCTTAGGAAAAACTGAAACATGGGCGAGAGTAACATTTTATAGAGCAAAGAAAAAATTAGAGGAGGTTGATGAAAATGAATAAAAAAGAATGTAAAATTATTCAAGATTTACTACCAAATTATATTGAAAGCTTAACAACTAAAGAAACAAATGAGTTTATTGATAATCATTTGGTGGAATGTAAAGAATGTAAAAAGACATTAGATGCTATGAAAAAAAATACAGTTAATGAGCAAAAAAGTGCAAAGAAACAAATTGATTATTTAAAGAAATACAGAAGAAAGATGATTTATCTAAAAGTTTTAATTGCTTTTGTAGTTGTATTTGTTTTAATATTCTTTGGCGTAAGATTTTATCAATTGAAAATTATATCTAAAATATTTGACCATAATATAGACTATAATATTGGAAATAACTATAAATTAATTCAAAGAGATGGACGAACTGGTGCTATTACAGAAATGCTATATAAAGATGGTATTAGTTATTTGAAACTTAATGATAAAGGAGATTTCTGGGAAAATGAAAATACAAAATATATGATTATTGAAGACGAAAATAAATATTTAATACTTGATAAAAAATCTCCGCCTCTAGGACTTGACTCAAGAATTAGTTTAGGGACTTATGGATTATTTAATACTGAAAAAAAGAGTGATTTATTGAAGTTAATATTAACTAAGGGAATAGATATCCATGAGGAAGAATACGGGGATTATCAATGCTATGTAATAAATTTTGAAGGTGAAAAAATATGGGTAGATAAAGAAACGATGTTTATTATTAGAAATGATTATGCAGGTCAAACAACAGAATATAAAGTTGAAACTAATATTGTAATGGAGAATGATGTAAAATTACCTAATTTAGAAAATTATACAAAAATTAATTAAATAGTATTAAGAGGGTTCAGATTAACTGAATCCTTTTTCATAGAAAGAGGCACACCTATTAAGATGTGCCTCCCAAGATGTCCTAAGAATTAATTACTTATTTGATTAGTTTACCAGTTATATACCAAAAGGGACGGGGAATTTTGGCATGGCAGTTTATCCACAATTTATCCTTTTGTATCTCCTACAATCCACTTTTCCACTTAAATATGTTGATAATTTCTCATCACTTATTAAATTTTCCTTTTGCACTTTTGTGAGATTTTTAATTTGATATTCTAGTTTGCAAGCTAATGACTTATCTTTACTTTTCCAAGCCGCTTCTAATCTAATTGCATTATGTGATTTTGTATACTTTGCTCCGCTTTTTTCCTTTAATACATGCTGGTTTATTCTTTTTTCTAAATTATTTGTCATGCCTGTATATATTGAATT
>CAKPJR010000151.1 GCA_934162925.1 uncultured Clostridia bacterium
TGATATTTTTGTAGAATCTACTTTTCCATCTGTTCCTATTGCTCCTACTACTGCTGATAATAATTGTTCTTTTTCTGCTTCTTTTTTTGTTTCTGTCGCTGCCGTGGTTGCACTTTCAAACAATCCACCATTTAACGCTACATTAATTGTTACTCCTACTAATATTAGCATTACTATTATTGTTATGATTAATGCTATTAATGTTATACCTTTTTCCTTTTGTATTATTTTTTCCATTTGTTTTTCAACTCCCTTTCTTTTGTATTATTTGTTTAATTTTATAATTTATGTATATTATAAATTATGTATTTTAGGGAGTCAAGTTTTATTTGATTTTTTGTCTATTTTTTATTTGAGTTTAATCTTAATTAAGCATTATAATCTTATATATTATTTAAAATATATATAACAAAAAACAAGTTTAAAACAAACTTGTTTTTTGTTATATGTTTATTACCACATTGATACTGTAAATGAAAGATCTTTATATTCAGTATAATTTACTGTACATATTGCCTCATTATTTCCAGCCCAAACTCCAAATAGCATCTCATCTCCCATAATGCACATTAAATATTCATAAGAATTTGGACTTGGATCTCCTCCTCTATTGAAAACATTAGTATACTTACTATCTGAGCATGTTATATTATATACATAGTAATCTTCTCCATCTATAGTATACTGTTTTGTGCTATTTTTCAATTCTTCTGATACTTCTTCTGGGAAAAATTCTTCCTTTGTACATACTATGCCTCCACTAGAATCATTTCCCAATATTCCTTTATTTGCAAGATCTTCTATTGTAAATGTGTATGTTGTTAATCCTGTGCTTGTTTCACTATATGGCTCTATTTCTCCTGAATTTAAATTTACTTGCCAAACTACTTCTTTTCCTTTTACTACTAATTTTGATGATGTTGATTTACTTTCATCTTTTGTAAATCCTTCTGGCAATGATATTTTTGTAGAATCAACTTTTCCATCTGTTCCTATTGCTCCTACTACTGCTGACAATAATTGTTCTTTTTCTGCTTCTTTTTTTGTTTCTGTTGCTGCTTGGGTTGCACTATCGAATAACCCTCCATTTAGTGCTACATTAATCGTTACTCCTACTAGTATTAGCATTACTATTACTGTTATTATTAGAGCTATTAGTGTTATGCCTTTTTCCTTTTGTATTGTTTTTTCCATTTGTTTTCTCAACTCCCTTTCTTTTGTATTCTTTGTTCAATTTTATAATTTATGTATATTATAAGTTATATGTTTTCAGGAGTCAAGATTTATTTGGTTTTTTTGATTTAGTTTTTAAATTAGTTTTCTTCTATTTTCATTGTATAGAACAAAGCGACTAAAGTCGCCCTTTGTTCTCGCCGATTTGAGTTTCCGAATGAAATGAGAAAATCTCAAAGGCAATAGCAATTCTAGCATATTTTATATGCTAGAAAATGAGAAATTTCCTAGTATATAAAAATAAGAACAAACCTATTTAGGCTTGTTCTTTATAAGCTTCTGTATTTTATTTACCACATTGATACTGTGAACGAAAGATCTTTATATGCAGTATAATTTTCTGTATATATTACATCACCATTTTCATTCCAAACACCAAACATTAACCCATCTTCAAAAATGCACATTCCATATTTATAAGGAGTTGGACTAGGGTCTACTCCATCAAAAATATTACTATAATTACTATCTGAACATACTATGTTGTATACATAATATTTTTCTTCGTTTACCATATATGGTTTTGTACTATTCTTTAACTCTTCAGATACTTCTTCTGGGAAAAATTGATCCTTTGTACATGTTATTGCTCCACTAGAATCATTTCCCAATATTCCTTTATTTGCAAGATCTTCTATTGTAAATGTGTATGTTGTTAATCCTGTG
>CAKPJR010000152.1 GCA_934162925.1 uncultured Clostridia bacterium
CTATATGTCTGTATTATCTTCCAAGAAAAAAAGTTTATAATAACATGAATGAATTCAATAAAGATATAAATGAATTTAAAACAAAAAAATATATTAATTTAGCTAATAGAATAGCTGAAGAATTTGGAGGACCTGATTCAGGACTAGAAGTCCATCATATTCCATTTATTTAAAATGTAATTAAAAGTACGTAGATGATTAATACGTACTTTTAATTATACGAGTCTAGCCACTTATCAAATTCTTCATAAGTTCTCTTCTCACTTCTAATGGCATCCATAAATTCTTTTGCTTTCTTCTTCCAATTCTCATAATCTTTTTTATAAATTTCTATATCAGGATTACGTTTTACTAACATTGCTTTTTTTGCATAAATCTTACGATATTTACCATAAACAATCTCATTTTCTTGCTTAACTCTTTGAGCAATTTGGTTTCCGATATCTCTACAAGTTTGTTTTTCTTTGTATAAATTATTACAGTAATTAATACGTGGATTATCTGTTATAAAGTATTTACCACAATTTTTACATTTCTTGATAAGATATTTATTATTAAGTACGAATTGAAACAATGTAACATATAAAATTTCATAAATGTTTTCGTTACTAGTGCTATAATTTGGTTCAATTTCATAAGAGGATTTAGACTTAAAGAATTTTATTAAATCTTTTTCTGTATTTCCTTTAATATCAGAAATAGTTCTAAAAGAAAAGCCTTGTGGCATAGAAAAATGATTATTTATAAATCTATCAAGTTCCTTAAAATGAGAATTATAATAAATATAAAATCTTATTTTTGTACTAAAGTCATTTATTTCTTTAATGTTATCAAGGTTAAATATATAATCAACAAATTTTGATAATAGTTTTTGACCATGTTTTGAGTCTTTTTTTATTTCTTCATAATATTTTTTAAATAAATTTTTTACTTTACTAAAAGAATAAAATTTATTAATTTCAAACTTATTTATATCTTCTTCTCCAGTATATATTATGTATGAAGTGAAAAACTTAGTAAACCACATAAAACATTCATCAATATTATCAAAATCACAATTTAAGAAAGAGATGAGTTCGCTACAAAGTGGTTGTGTGTTAGTTATAGTATCAATAGTAAAATAGCCAGTATCTCCATCTTTTAAATCATAATACTTAGGTTTTGATGATTTTGTTTTTCCATATAAAAATGCCTTATGGGTAAATTCTTCATTTGTTGAAACAAAGATATTTATAGGTTCATCATATTCTAATTCATTCATAATTCCTCCGTTAACAGTTTATAAATTCACTTAAAGTTAACCTGCTATCAAAATAAAATAAAAAGTATTTACAAAGTTAACTATTGACAATATAATACAAATGTTAACAAAAGTCAATACTAAATTTCAAAAAGATAGGAGGTGATATTATGGAATTACCAAAAATTCAAAGGACAACACTAACAATGAAAGAAGCATCAGAGTATTTAGGTGTATCTTACTGGCTGATAAATCAATTAGTAAGAAAAAAGCAAATACCATGTTCTAAAGTTGGTGGAAAGTATTTATTTAGAGTACAAGCGCTAGATGAATATTTAAAAAATATGGAACAAGAATCTATAAGTTAGATTACAAAGAAAGCGAGGAAAGGAGGATATGTATAGTTTACAATGGTTGAAACTAGAATTAAAAATATTTTCAAATAGGAAAATTCAAATACTGTTAAGAGAGCCAGATGGAGATACATATTTTAGAGTATGGATTCAATTATTAATTATTGCTGTAGAATGCAATAGAAATGGAAAATTAGTAATAGGCAATAATAAACCAATGACAATAGAAAATTTTTCAAAGATTATGGGAAAATCTAAGAAAAAAATTGAAAAAATTATTCAAAAATTTCTA
>CAKPJR010000153.1 GCA_934162925.1 uncultured Clostridia bacterium
GGGCTTAACTTTATTTCTCCTTGATATTTTGAGTCTTTTCCTAAAATAATTTTAATTAAAGTTGATTTTCCGTGATCCATTTTCGCCTGTTATTCTGACCTTTTCGCCAAAGTAGACTTCCATATTAAAATTATTAAATACTACTTTTTCTCCATATTTTTTATTTAAATTCTTGATAATTAATACATCTTTTCCAGAACGAGAGGACATCTTAATATTAATTGGTAATTTTTTCTTTTCTATACTTACTTTATCTAATACTTCTAACTTTTCAAGTCTTTTCTCTATACATTTTGCCCTTTTGAAAAATGATTCATTTTGTTCAAGCTCTCCAAAACTTCTTAGTTTTTTAATTGACTCTTTCATCTTTTCTACTTGCTTTTGTTGATTTTTATACTTCTCAAACTCTGCTAAAATTCTTCTTTCATCTTCTTTTACAAAATATGAATAATTACCAAAATATACTATAGTTTTTCCTTTTTCTAATAGTATTATTTTACTTACCCCTTTATCTAAAAAATATCTATCAGGCGAAATTAAAACGACAGTACCTTTGTATGAATTTAAAAATTTTTCTAGCCATTCTAATGTTTCTATATCTAAATGATTTGTAGGTTCATCTAACAACAAGATATCTGGATTTTTTAGTAATATTGCTGCTAAATTTACTATAGTTTTTTCTCCGCCACTTAAAGTGTTGTATTTTTTATTTAAAAATTCTGTTTTGAATTTGAACCCAGAACATATCTTTTTAAACTTTTCTTCTAATTCATATCCTCCTAAAATTATATATTCTTCTTGAAGTCTACCATATCTTTTTATTATGTTTTCTATATTTTGATTTTTGTCTAACATTAAAACTTCTAATTCTTTTAGTCTTTTTTCCATATCAAAATACTTTTTAAAACTTCTCTTTAAATATTCTTCAACTACTATTCTGTCATTTTCATTAGGATACACTTGTTTTAAATACCCAATTTCTGCTTCTTTTCTTATATTAGCTTTTCCTAAATCTGCTTTTTCTTCTCCACTTATTATTTTTAAAATTGTGGATTTTCCAGATCCATTATCTCCAATTAAGGCTATTTTTTCTCCTGTTTTTATTTCAAAACTAGCTCCGTCTAAAACATTTTTTAATCCGTAGTTTTTCTTTATATTATTTAATTCTATTTCTATCATTTTTTATATCTCCTTATCTTATTTTTTAAGTATAACGAGATATATTTGCTACTTATACCTATTACAACATGTAGCAATTATCTCGTTGTAATAGTTTTGCAGCCGAAACCTCTAAATTTTATTTCTTCTTCTAATTTTTCCTCTCTGCTCATTTTTTCTCTCCTTCTTATAAAAAAACACTATAGCCCACTACCAAATTTATGCTATGCAAACTGCATGCATATAAATAACTATAATGGACCACAGTGATTAAAACTAAAAAATAATGCAAAATTTCTTACTTCTTTTATAGAATACCATAATTTTCCTAGTTTGTCAAAATAGATTTAAGTTAATCTACTTCATATTCTAATATATTTATATTAATACCATAAACTTCAATGCCCATCCCATTCGCAATATCGATGTTTACATTCTAATATATTTATATTAATACTTTAACTCTGTTTGGCAATATTTTGACCAAAACATATTTACATTCTAATATATTTAAATTAATACAATCAACAACTACATTATATTCAAATAGCAATTTGACATTTACATTCTAATATATTTAAATTAATACCCAGTTATTAATTTTGTAATCCTTACATAGTCAGCATTCACATTCTAATATATTTATATTAATACTTTAACTCTGTTTGGCAATATTTTGACCAAAACATATTTACATTCTAATAT
>CAKPJR010000154.1 GCA_934162925.1 uncultured Clostridia bacterium
CATCTTCACAAATATAACTTTTTTGTTTTTTACCCATAGCTAAGAATAAACCAGTTGTTCCAAAATCATATATATGATGATAAATTGCATCTATTCCTAAAGAACCAACATTTGTTAAAAATGCACTAGTATGGAATGGACTAGCCTTAATTACAGCTTTTGGCATCATTCCATGTTTATCTAAAAACATTAAAGTATTAACAATAAATTTCATAAGCCAGTTTGGTACAAGCCATAAAAATTTAGCAAGTTTATCTGTGCTATTTTCAGCAGACAAGTCTTTATTTTTAGCAATTGTAGCCTCTAGTTTTTCTTTTACTTCAAAAATGTTTTCAGTTCCTGTAAAAGGAAGTTTAATAGTTGTTTCTTCAATTTCTTCAGACATTTTCTTTTTTATTGCAAGCGAAATATATATTCCTTTTCTAGCATATGTTCTACCATCCATAATAAATCTATTTAAACAAGGCCTTTCTGCCAAAAGTCTAACTAGTGCAGAATATATTATAGTCATATAAGATATTTGAATGCCTTCCTTTTCTTTTTTATCAATATATGCATCTAATGTATCAAGAGGTAACTCTTGAGTGTAATATACATGAGAATCACTTCTCGTTTTCATAACATGTGGTATTACCCTAAAAAATGGCCCCAAAGTTTTTAGCTTTCTACCATCTGATCTAAACCCAAACATAATCCATCTCCCTTATAAAAGACATTATATAATAAAATTATGGCATTTTGCAAGAAAAATGTCAAAAATTAATGCATTGTAAAAAAATAAATATCAATAAATAAACGCTTTTTTAATACTATTTTAATATCTTTATAGTAAAATCTTGACAAATATTTATGTGTTTAATACAATACTTTAGTTAGGGAAATACAGCTTTGAGCTGATTTTATATACATATACAAAAAAGGAGGAACAGATGTTAAAAATATTAAAAAACTTAAAAAAATCATGGCTATCTGTGGTGTTTATAGTAGTACTTTTATGCTTGCAAGCGTGGACAGATTTAACACTTCCAGACTACACATCTAAAATAGTAAATACAGGTATTCAAGCAGGTGGTATTGAATATGTTGAACCAGAGGTAATTAGAAAATCACAAATGGATAATTTATTAATATTTACAGACAAAGATGAAGAAATATTAAGTAATTATACTTTAATATCTAAAAACAATTTATCTCAAGAAGAGTATAGTAAGTTACAAAAAGATTATCCAGAGCTAGAAAATCAAGATTTATATAAACTAAATAAAATTAATAAAGAGCAAAAAGAGAAATTGGATGAGTTAATTACAAAACCATTTATGACATTATACTTTATACAAAATGAAGAAATGGCAAATGGAATGAAAGAGCAAATGCTTTTAAATATGCCAGAAGAACAAAAACAAGTAATGGCACAAATGCCACTAATAGACTTAATAAAAAATATGCCAAATGAACAAAAAGAGAATTTTATTACAGAAATAAATAAACAAATAGATGAAAAACTAGGAACAATGGTAGATCAAGCAGCTGTTCAAGCAACTAAAAAAGAGTATACAGAAATAGGAGTAAATACAGATAATATACAAAATAGATACATAATTTTAACAGGACTTCAAATGATTGGTATAGCATTAGTCAGTATGATAGCAGCAGTAATAATAATGCTATTATCATCAAGAGTTGCAGCTGCACTTGGAAGAATTTTAAGAGATAAAGTGTTTAAAAAAGTATTGCAATTTACAAGAAAAGAATTTAATGAATTTTCAACAGCTTCATTAATTACACGTAGCACAAATGATATTCAACAAAT
>CAKPJR010000155.1 GCA_934162925.1 uncultured Clostridia bacterium
AGCACCTATACCTTCTCCATCATCTCCATCAATAGATAAATCTATTTTTATTGGAATAGCTTTATATTTTAATTTACTATCTGAAATGTTAATAGATAAATATGGGTTTCTTGTTTCTTCAATATAAATTTTATTTACCATTTCATAAATGAATTGCTTATATCTATTTATTTTTAAATTTGCACTTTCAAATTCCTTGTATAATTCAGAATATAATATATCTATATTAGCTTTTATATTATGTGTATTATTAATTTGTGTAAGTTTACCATTAATTTCTGATATTTTTGAATCAATTTTCATCTTTTCTCTAGTTTTTATATCATAAATCTTAATAGCTTCTTTAAATGAATTATTCTCAGATATAATTTCAGATAAATTATCAAACTCTATCTTTAGTTCATTAAATTGATTTTTGAGTTTTATATTCTTTTCATTCAAAGTATTAATCTGATTTTTATAAATTTCATTTTTATCTTCTATTAAATATTTATAAAAATTTTCAATTTCTTCTAACTTTTTATTTATCATCTCTGGAATTTCAATTTTGGCTGTATTATATATATTTCTTACTTCTTTAAGAGATATTTCACTTCCTTTTGAATCTTCTAAAATTTCATTATATTTTTTTATTGTCATATTATTTATTTGAATATTTTCTGATATTTCTTTAATTTCTTGGTCTACTATCATTCTTCTTTTAGCAATTTCTTGAATATTTTCTGAAATTTTTAGATTTGCCAAATTATTGTTTAATTTTTGCAATTCATCTTCTATTTGTTTTTTCTTCATTTCTAAATTAAACTCTTCTTTTTGAAGTATATTTGTATCCTCTTTAAAAGTATTGTTATATTTTCCAATCAATTCTATTTCATCTTGATGTTCCTTTATTTTTCTAAAAACGCTCTCAATATCATTTAAATATAATAAGTTTAAAACTGCACTATAGTCATCTTTCGTAGCGTTTTTCGAAGTATCTGATATTAATGCTTTTCTTTTTTCGAGCATTATTTGTTTTGACAATAATTTTCTATCAATATTAAAGAATTCTTTATATTGTGTTAAATTCATTTTTCTATCTTCTACGAAATAGTCTTTTGAACTACCTATAGTTAAGTTTATCTTATATTTCTTCTTATTATATTTTATTTCAGATTCAATTTTATAATCTTTTAACCCTCTAATTGTATTTTTCCCACTATTTTTAGCACCTAAAATAACATTTAATATTTTTAATAATACTGTTTTACCTATACTATTTGAAGTTTCATTGTCATTGTTTGGTTTTTCTACATCTCCATATATAATTGATAATCCTATATCTTTAAATTCTACTTTTCTTAATAATTCTGAGTCAGGAGAATATATTTTAACTTCTAATATTTTCATTATATATTTCCCCTTTCTTATTATAATTTATTGCTCCTATAATATTTAGATAAATCAATATCTGTAAATATTTATTATATGTAATATTATTATTTGCTTTTATTTCTAACCATAAATCTACTACATTATATTTTTTATTTCCTATCTGTTTTATTATTATTGTACTTAAATACATAATACTTTCTGATGGTTTGATATATTTATTTGGTATAATCAATTTTTTACTCCTTTTTAAAAATATCACATCTTATAAAAATATTTATTACAAAAGCCTCTAAAATTTTTACTTGAGAGGTAATCATAGAATTGTATATTAACTTATCCATTAATTTTCCATATAGTTCTTCTCCTGAATACATTGGTTCTAATAAATTATATTCATTTATAATATAATCTTTAAGTTTATTATATTTATCTAAG
>CAKPJR010000156.1 GCA_934162925.1 uncultured Clostridia bacterium
GCCGTAATGCATGTACTCCTGCATCTGTTCTTCCTGATGCAATTAAGTCTACTTCCTCTCCTGTAATTTCTTTTATTGCATTTTCTATTTCTCCCTGAATATTTGGTTTGTTTGGTTGCTTTTGCCAACCATTAAATTTTTTTCCATCATATTCTATTGTTAGTTTTATGTTTCTCATTTTATTTCTCCCAAAATTAAACTTTACTATTTACTTTTAAATGGTTAAAAAACACATCTCAACCGCAAGCAGAGATGTGTTTTTTTTATTTCTTGTTTTTTTCTTTTATCTCTTCTATTTTTTCTTTTAGCTTTTTCTTTGGAACTTCTTCTCCAAATTTTTTTGTAACTATATTTTTTATTAATATTTGTCTTAATGCGTCTTCTTTTACATCTACTATAAGTGTTCCATCTTTTGCAACAGATATTTTTCCTGTTTCTTCTGACACAACAACTACTATCGCATCTGATTCTTGGCTCATTCCTGCTGCTGATCTATGTCTTGTTCCTAATCCCTTTGATATACTCTTATCATTAGATAATGGAAGCATACATGCTGCTGCTTTTATTTTATTTTCGCTTATAATTACTGCTCCATCATGTAATGGAGTTTTAGGATTAAATATATTAACTAATAATTGTGGAGATATCTCTCCATCTATTAAGATTCCTGTGTCTGCAATATCTTGCAATTTTATATCTCTTTCTATTACAATTAATGCTCCTGTTTTCTTTTTTGCAAGCTCTGTTGCAGCGATTACTATTTTATATATATTTTCTTTTGTTTTTGTTCTTATATCTTTGTCTATTCCGAAAAATTTAGTTAATTTACTTGTTCCGAAGTTGCTCTAGTGCACGCCTTAATTCTGGTTGAAATATTATTATTAATAATATTACACCATATGTCATGAATGAAGTTAATATATAATTTAATATTTTTAGGTCTAGTATTGAACTAAGCAATGTTGCAATTATTAGAAATGCAATTCCTTTTATTAATTGCCATGCTCTTGTTTCTTTAACTATTTGTACTAGTTTAACAGCTAAAAATATTACTATCGCTATATCTATTATTAGTGTTACTATTTTTATTGGATTACTTTTTAATAGCTCCAAGTAATTTGTTATATCTTGACTAGTAATTTCTAAACTTTGCGAAAATAATGTATTTTTCATTTGTAATTACCTTCCTTAATTAAATGTTTTATTTAACAATTAAACACCATATTAATGTAAATGCAATACTAAGTACCATTAATCCTGCTAATACTAATGCTATTATTTTAGTTATTAATTTTTGTTTATCTATTTTCTTTTTTGCCATTTGTATTTCACTCCTTATTATTTGTCCATAGAGATATATTAGCACAAAGGAAATCATTTTTCAATTGTTTTTTTAATATAGTCATACGAATTGAAATTTGTTTAATGGATGTGAGCAGTGTGAGGTTTGAAGTGGGATTTATAGAGCCAAGGCTTCGCAGTCTTTTCACTATTTTTCGCACTTCTCACCTCACACCTCTCACTTCATGAATTTGCAATTCATTATTTTCTTATTTCTGCGCCAAATACTCTTTCTGCATCTGCTATTACTTTGTTGAATATTCCTGTTACTTCATCATCTGTTAGTGTTTTTTTGCTGTCACTAAATGTTAATGAGTATGCTATTGATCTTTTGTTTTCGTCTACGTGTTCTCCTGTATACACATCAAATACTTCGATATTTGTAAGTAAGCTTCCTGCTGATTTTTTAATTTGTTTTTCTATTATTGCTGATTCTA
>CAKPJR010000157.1 GCA_934162925.1 uncultured Clostridia bacterium
TATGGAAGTATTGGAACTATAGCATTTGTAAGCAATATTGTAATAATGGCACCTATTGGCTCTACAATGCCAGAAAGGGTTCCATATAAAAAGGCTTTTGATTTTGACATTCCTTCACTTTTTAATGGCATTGATATAATAGCTCCTTCTGGAAAGTTTTGTATTGCTATTCCTATTGCTAAAGCAAAAGCACCTGCCATTGTTATTCCTGCATTTTCTATAATAGCACCTGCAAAAGTAACTCCAACAGCCATTCCTTCTGGTATATTATGAAGTGTAACTGCAAACACCATCATTGTTGTTTTCTTTAATTTTGCTTTTATTCCTTCTGGTTTTTCGTTATTTAAGTGCAAATGTGGTATTACACTATCTAGTACAAGTAAGAATACAATTCCTAATATAAAACCTATTGCTGCAGGAATCCATGCTACTTTTCCTTGTCCATCTGCCATATCTATTGATGGAATAAGTAAAGACCATACAGAAGCCGCAATCATTACACCAGAAGCAAATCCTAATAATAATTTTTCTACTTTAGAATTCATTTTGTTTTTCATTAAAAATACCATTGCAGCCCCTAAAGTTGTTCCTAAAAATGGTATTGCTAATCCGATTACTAAATCCATATAGTCCTCTCTTTCTTGTAAGACACCAAAAGTAGCATCTCTACAAATTTTCTTTTATTCATTTCCTTTTAGGCTTGAAAGTATTTATTTTGTTTATTTTAGCCATTTTCATTCTTTATTTCTACAAAATACTATTTTTATTTTTCTTGTTTATTTTAGAAATTTCTTTGAATTTATCTCTTTTTTCTTTTAAATACGCTTCACTATCACTATTATATTTGGCTTCATTTTTTAACTTCAAATAAGAATTATATCTTTCTTGAGATAGTTCTCCATTTTCTATTGCTTCTAGTATTCTACAACCTGGCTCATTTGTATGTGTACAATCTGAAAATTTACAAGTGCCCAAAAATTGTTCTACATCTTTAAAAGTTTTATCAAGTCCCTCTTCACAATTCCACATTCCAAGTTCCCTCATTCCTGGTGTATCTATTATCATTGCTCCATTTGGCAACATCAGTAGTTCTCTATTGGTTGTAGTGTGTCTTCCTCTTGAATCCTCTTCTCTTATTTTGCCTGTTTTCATTACTTCTTTTCCCATAAGTTCATTTACCAAAGTTGATTTTCCAACTCCAGATGAGCCTAGAAATACAAGCGTTTTTCCCGTTTGAAAGTATTTATTTAAGTCTTCTAGCCCATCTTTTGTTTTGCAACTTATAGCATGTACATCTACTCCTATTGCAACATCTTCTACTTCTGAAATGTATTCTTTATAATTTTCTACCAAATCACATTTTGTAAGTATTATAACTGGTATTGCGCCAGAATTCCATGCTAAGCTTAAGTATCTTTCTATTCTTCTTATATTAAAATTATCATTTAAGGATTGCATTATAAATACATAGTCAAAATTTGCTGCAACTAGCTGTTCATGCTGTTTGTGTAATTCATGATTTCTATCTGCGGAAGCAGAAGCTCTTGAAAATGAGCTTTCTCTTTTTAGTGTTTCTAAAATCAAGCTATCACCTAAGTCATTCCATTCTATCAAAACAAAATCTCCTATTGTAGGATATATTGAGTTTGGATTATCATAATAGCTTCCTTTTTTTAGTCTAGCGAATGTCTTTCCTTTATTACAAACAATTTCGTA
>CAKPJR010000158.1 GCA_934162925.1 uncultured Clostridia bacterium
CTTTGTGTATCCTTCTTTTTCTTTTTCTGTCTCTATTAATAATTTAAGTATAGAATCTTTCATTCTTGTGTCGTAAATAACATTGTTAATTTTACTATCAAATTCTTTTAATTTTGCTGATGCTTTTTCTTTTTCTTCTTTAATTCTTTCTATTTTAGAAACTGCATCGTTTCTCTTAGCTTCAATATCATAAAATCCTTTAGAAAGTTCTTGCTTTTTCATACGAGCGCTATCCAACTCAGAAATTGCAGTTTGAATCTCTTGTTTTATAGTCTTTTGTCTTTTTTCTAAATTCTCAAAATTAATATCTTGTGTATTAATTTCAGATGCTACTTCATATTTTTTATCTACGTCTTGCTCAACTTTTTGTTTTTTATCTTCTATCTCTAATTCTTTTGAAGTTAATTTTTTAGTTATTTCTTCTAACTGTGCTTGTTTTTCTGCAAGTTCTTTTTCAAATTTTTCTCTATTTTGATTTAGTCCTACTTTTTTATCTTGTTTTTGTTTTTTCTCTTCTTCTAATTCTTTTATTTTTTCTGTTATTTCTGTTATTTCTTCCTCAAAACGTTCTGAATTTTGTTCATTATTTACTTTTCTTTCTTGCATAACATTAATATCAGAATTAATTTTTTCAATTTTATTTGAACTTTCAAAACCAATATTTTGCATTTGTTCTATTTTTTCTGTCATTTCATCTACTTGTGTTTTTAGCTCTTCTTTTAATTGTTTTACTTTTTCAAACTTTTCATTTTCTTCATCATATTGGTTTTTGAATATCTCTTCATCTTTTATAATTTCTTCTAATTTTGTTTTATATGTTTCTATATTATATAAAAATAAGCCTACTTCAATACCTTTTAATTCTTCTCTTAAATCTAAAAATTTCTTTGCTTTTTCAGATTGAATTTTTAGTGGTTCTATATTTCCTTCTATTTCGGCCAAAATATCATTTATACGAAGTAAATTTAATTTAGTTTGTTCTAATTTTTTCTCAGATTCTTGTTTTCTTGTTCTATATTTTACAATTCCCGCAGCCTCTTCAAAAATACGACGTCTATCTTCTGATTTATTACTTAATATCTCATCTATTTTACCTTGTCCTATTATAGAATATCCATCTTTTCCAATACCTGTATCCATGAATAATTCCAATATATCTTTTAATCTACAAGGTGTCTTATTTATAAAGTACCCTGTCTCACCACTTCTATAAATTTTTCTTGTAACAGTTACTTCATTATATTCAATAGGAAGTTTTCCATCTGAATTATCTATTACTATAGATGCTTCTGCAAAACCTAATGATTTTCTATTTTGTGTTCCAGCAAAAATAATATCAGAAGAAGTAGCACCTCTTAGAGATTTCATGCTTTGTTCTCCTAATACCCATCTAATACTATCTGATATATTACTCTTTCCAGATCCATTTGGTCCAATTACAGCAGTAATTCCCGGTTTGAATTCTAACACTGTTTTATCTGCAAAAGATTTAAATCCTTGTAGTTCTAGTCTTTTTAAATACATTTTTTTCACCCTTACTTGCTTTTTATAAATTTCGCTATAATATGCTAAAATTATATATTTTTAGCATATTTTTGTCAAGTTTCTTTTTAGGGTAATTCATAAAAATGTACTCTCCTGAAATAAAAAAGTAAATGCAATTATAAAAGTAGTAAATTGAATTTAGTCTTACATAAACTCTTAATGTACA
>CAKPJR010000159.1 GCA_934162925.1 uncultured Clostridia bacterium
AAAATATCAAAGGCAATAGCTATTATAGCATTTTTATATAGTAGTAAATGAGAAATTTCCTACTATATAAAAAAGAAAAAGAGAGCAATCTCCTTTTCTTTCTTGTTCCTATATTTATGCTAATGTTCCCATTGGATCCCATGGTCTTAATCTTATTTTTTCTGTGCTTAAAACATTTCTTTCTTCTTCTGTTAAGTATTTTTTATTTACAACTACTTGATAAACAAATTTTGTAAACCATGAATCTGTTGCTACATGATATCCCTTATTTGCTTTTTTGTCTCCCCAACTATTTTCTATCTTCCATTTAGTTGGTTTTTCATTTTCTAGATTTACTCCTGTTATTACCATAGCATGATTCATTGCACTTTCTCTTGTATCTAGCATAGCGCCTTTTGTCATTGAGCTGTCAATTTGAAATAATGTATCTATATCAAATGAAGCATCATCCCAGATCCCATCATCTGCATCTCCTGATTTTACGCAGTCTGATCCAAACCAAACAGGTTCTCCATCTTTTAATTGACTAATTGCAAGTTCTTTTAATCTATTAATTTCTAAATTTAAATATAATATTTCATTACCTTCTATAACATTTCCTATATAGTCTACTGTATAAGCTTTATTAAAAGGTTTATCATCTGTTGGACTGTTTATTATACTTACATATTCATTTAAGTCCATTTGTACTATATCTTTATAGAATGAAATTGGTGTTAAGTCTTTTATGATATTATATTTTTTGTCTTTATCTACATATTCAAATGAAAATGTTTTTGGTGGCACTCCAAAGCAACTGCATAAGATTTTGTATATATTATCCATAAACATTTCTTTTTTGCTATTTACATCTTCATCATTATTTCTTATTTCAAATGCAAACTTGCGAATATATTTATTTAATAAATTATCTATTCCTGCCGTATTAGAACTTTGGAATGTCTCTGGAAATGCATTTTTTGGTACTAATCCATATTTGTTTACTATATTTACAAACAAATCCCATTGTCCTCCATCTTGAATTCCAACAGTTAATAAATTATCTAATGTTCTATTATCTTTTTCTTTATCTTTTAAAGAAATTATGCTTTCTAATAAGTAATTACATTTTTCTAATTTATCATAAAAAGCTATGTAATTTTGTGATAATTCAAATTCTTCTAAGTTGTATTTTTTAGCCAATTTTTCTCTAATAACATTACATCCAGCAAATATCCAACATCTTCCACTCATTTTTTGATCTGAGGCAGGTAACGTTTTTATGTCAATTGAAAACATATTTCTTGTAAATTCTGTTTGTTCATTTACTCTTGAAATAAAGCTCATTCTACTTTTTACTAATGCTCTCCTTGCTATTGTGTTGCTTGGATTACTTAAATATTCATTTTCTACTTCATTTAATTTTTCTTTACTTACTTCTCTCATTTGTTCCTCCTTAATTTTAATCTTTTTTGTATTTATATTATCCTAATGCTACATCCAAAATCATCATAATTACAAATCCTATTGCAACTCCTATTGTTCCAATATTTGAATGTTCTCCTGATTGAAATTCTGGTATTAGTTCTTCTACAACCACATATATCATTGCACCTGCTGCAAATGATAAAAGATATGGAAGTATTGGAACTATAGCATTTGTAAGCAATATTGTAATAATGGCACCTATTGGCTCTACAATGCCAGAAAG
>CAKPJR010000160.1 GCA_934162925.1 uncultured Clostridia bacterium
CCATTCTAACTAAAGCATCATAAACACAAGCATCTCCATGTGGATGATATCTACCTAAAACATCTCCAACTGTTGTTGCACATTTTCTATATGGTTTATCTGGTGTAAATCCATCTTCGTGCATTGTATATAAAATTCTTCTATGTACTGGTTTCATACCATCTCTAACATCTGGTAAAGCACGTGCTACGATAACACTCATTGCATAGTCTATATATGCTGTTTTCATTTCGTTTTCAATATCTCTGCGTATTATATTTTCCTCTGCCTTGTCCATTATTTTAACCTCTTTTCATCTATTATTTCATCTTTTCATATTATATATTAACAATTTTGAATATGCAAGAAAAAAGCACAAAAAAACTTACGGAAATGCACAGTTAGATTAGTTTATTTGCGAGTTCTAATTCTTCATTAGAAAGATTGAAATTTTTTCCATTATTTTTGATTAAATTATGAAGATTTTCTACTACTCTTGCTTTATTTATAGTATTTTCTAATGGCACAATATTTTTTAATTCTTTTTCTATCTTAGTATATTGTCTTTGCATATTTGTAAAATCTTGTTTATTGTAATATTCATTCCATTTATTTATATAGCTATCTATTTTTTCAATTGATTCAATTTGCGATGTCATATTGTTTTCTATGTTATTATCTATTGTATTTAGAATTTTATTTTTTCCTTTTTTTATTATTTTTGCAGTATTTTTATTTATTAAATTTTTATCTTTTGCTTTATTTATTCCCCAATCTAAAACATCTGAAATTGAATCTATTAATCCCCCTTTTTTTATAGCTTCTCTTATTTGTGACATGTTTTCAAAATTTCCTGTAAAAATTCCTAAAAAACTTTTTCCCATATCTACTGCATTATCTATTGCAGTCTTTACTCCTGCTTTAAAACCATCAGTAATAATACTATCTTTTATTTCTATAATCTCATCTTCAATTATATCTGGAAGAATAACTCTTAACCCTAAATCTACACCTCCATTTATAATTTGTCCTAAATTAGTTTCTAAAAAACTTTTTTGTTTTTCGTATGTAACTTGAGTATTGCTATTTTCTAAATTAATATTTTTATTTATTTCTAATTCATTGTTATTCATATAAACCTCCTCGTAAATTGTAATTTGTTTACAAATTCCATCTCTAACCTCACACCTATCATATCAATAAAATAAATTACAATTTTTTATTATTTTTAAATAATCTTTTTTTATTTTTTTATTTATAAATTTAAAATTCTTATTTATTATTAAATTATAATTAATATTTATTTTTATTTTTCCTAAAATTTTAAAATCTGAAAAAATCATTTTTAATATTTTATCGTCTATTGAATTAATATTTATTTTATTAAAAATAATATTTATTTTTTCTTTTTTTATTTTCCATTTATTTATATAAATATCTAATAAATTTCTTGATTTTTTTAATTCTATTATATTGGGCTCAACTAAAAAAAATATATCATCAGATTTATTTAATATTTCCTTTGTATATTCAAAAAAGCATTCTGAAGAATTATCTATAATTATTAAATCATACTTACTCCTTAATTCCAACAACACGTTGGAAAATTCTTCCTTTATTCTTTTATATTTTTCATCTACTAATA
>CAKPJR010000161.1 GCA_934162925.1 uncultured Clostridia bacterium
TTCCAATTTATTTTTCAATTTCTTGCTAAATTTTTTAATCCTTGTTTTATTATTTCTTCTAATTGTAAATTTTTTGTATCTACATTTTCTAATGCTCTTTCTATTTCTCGTTTTGTATATCCTAACACTTGTAATGCAGCTATTGCTTCGCTTGTTTCTTCTTCGTTTGTTATTGATAGTTTTACTTCTTCTGTTTTTGTTATTGATTCTTCCGTTTTTAATTTATCTTTAAGTTCTAATACTATTCTCGCTGCTGTTTTTTTACCTATTCCTGGTATTTTTACTAATTGAGATATATCATCTGATATTACAGCAAGTGCAAAGCTTGATGGACTTATTTCTGAAAGCATTGCTATAGCAGATTTTGCTCCTATACCACTTACTTGTAATAAAAGTTCAAACATACGTAGTTCTTCGTTTGTATTAAATCCATACAAACTAATATTATCTTCTCTTACATAATAGTGTGTATGCACTTTAACAACTTGTCCAATTTCTCCTAAATTTTCTATTGCCTTTGTTGCCATAAATATTTTGTATCCAATTCCACCTACATCTATTACAACATAATTATTCGATTTTTGTTCTAAACTACCTTTTATATATGCAAACATTTAGTTCTCTCCTTGCAAACAAATTTTCTGTATGTATTTTATCATAAGAAAATAAATTTGCAATACTTTATACCATTTTTTTATTATATTTTATTTTTTTAAACAACCCCAAAACTTTTATAAAAGTTTTGGGGTGATATTTTTATTCTACTGTAACTGATTTTGCTAAATTTCTTGGTTTATCTACATCTAAACCTTTTTCTTTTGAAATGTAGTATGAAAGTACTTGCATTGGTATTACAGAAAGTATTGGTGATATAAATGGATTTGTTTTTGGTATTTTGATTATTGTGTCGAATCCGTCATTTTTTATATCCTCACTTGTAATTAGTAATACTTTTGCACCTCTTGTCACTACCTCTTGAACATTGCTTATTGATTTTTCTACTAATCTTTTATCTGTCATTGTTGCAACTACTGTTATTCCATTTTCTATTAAAGCTATTGGCCCATGTTTTAGTTCTCCTGATGCATAAGCTTCTGAATGAATGTATGAGATTTCTTTTAGTTTTAAAGAACCTTCTAAGCTTACTGCATAGTCTGTTCCTCTTCCTAAAAAGAACATATCCTTTTCTTTATAAACTTTCTTTGCAAATTCTTTTACTTCTTCTAAGTCTTTTAAAATCTCTTCTACTTGTGATGGTAATCTTAAAATATCTTTTTTTAGTTCTTTTATTTTTTCTAAATCTGCTGTTTCTAGCTTTTCTGCAAAATATAATCCCAATACACTAAGAAGTACAACTTGTGACGTATATGCTTTTGTTGAAGCTACTGCTATTTCTGGTCCTGCGTGTGTATATATTGAGTAATCTGCTTCTCTTGTTATCGAGCTTCCAATTACATTTGATATTGCAAGAGTTTTTGCTCCTTTTGATTTTGCAAGTTTTAATGCAGCTATTGTATCTGCTGTTTCTCCTGATTGACTAATATATATAGCAAGTGTCTTTTCATTTACTATTGGATCTCTATATCTAAATTCTGAAGCAATATCTACTTC
>CAKPJR010000162.1 GCA_934162925.1 uncultured Clostridia bacterium
GTATTAAAAATGGAATAACAACAATTTTAATGGATACACTATATAATAGATATTCTAATATACAAAGAGTTAAAAGTTGGAAAGAGTTCTATGGCTATGTTTCAAACAAAAAAGAGGATTAAATTATTTTGATAATTTTTTCCTCTTTTTTTATATAAAATAAAAACTTACGAACTTTTAAGTCCGTAAGCTGATTTCAATTGGAGCGGGTAGAGGGAATCGAACCCTCGCTATCAGGTCGGAAGCATGACATTCTACCACTAAATTATACCCGCATTAACAAAATCTATTTTAGCATATTTGCAATTAATATGCAAATGAATTTTATATAAAGACTTTGTTTTTAGTTTACGTAGTTACAAAAGTAGTGTATAATAAAAAAGGTGATAAATTTGAGTTTATATAATGAAACAATGGATATTTTAAAAAAATATAAAATTTCTGCAAATAAAAGGCTTGGACAAAATTTTTTAATTAATGAAGATACTATAGAAGGAATAATAGAAGCAGCTGAAGTAGGAAAAGAAGACTTGGTAATAGAGATTGGACCTGGACTTCGGTAGCTTAACCAAAAGATTGCTAGATAATGCAGGAAAAGTTGCATGTATAGAACTTGATGATAGAATGATTGAAATCTTAAATGATAGATTTAAATTTTATAACAATTTTAAACTAATAAATGATGATGTGCTAAAAGTGAACTTAGATGAATTAATAAAACAAGAAAAGAACGAGAATATTAAAACTGTGAAAATTGTTGCAAATTTACCATACTATATAACAACACCAATAATAATGAAACTCTTGGAGGAAAGGCTAGACATAAAAAGCATAACTGTTATGGTACAAAAAGAAGTTGCAGATAGATTGGTAGATGTACCAGGAGGAAAAAACTCTGGAGCAATAACATATGGGGTTAACTACTATACAAAACCTGAAAAAGTATTAGAAGTTCCAAACACATGCTTTATGCCTGCACCAGAAGTAAATTCAAGTGTTATAAAATTAAATGTATTAGAAAATCCATCGGTTAAAGTTAAAAACGAAGAACTATTATTTAAAATTATAAAACTTGCATTTATGCAAAAAAGAAAAACTTTATTAAATGGGCTTTCAAATGGAAATCTAGGAAGCAAAGAAGAAATAGAGAAAATGCTTATAGATTTAGGTTTTGACTTAAGAATAAGAGGAGAAAAATTAAGCCTAGAAGACTTTGCTAAAATAGCAGACTACTGGTCGATAAAATTGACAAAATAGCCATTTTGAGGTACAATTAATAAAGATTTTAAGGAGAGATAAAAAAGTATGTCAAATAACAATATGAAGATGTTTGAAAATATAGAATCCAAAACAAAGATATACCTATTAATTATAGCAATAATACTTATTCTGCTATGTATGAATATACCAACATATATTATTCCAAGTATAATACTATACTTAGGTATAGTTGCGTACACAGTTTGGATATATAACAAAAGAAAAGGAGAAGTATCAAACTATATTAATGAACTTACAATTAGTATGG
>CAKPJR010000163.1 GCA_934162925.1 uncultured Clostridia bacterium
TGTTCTTTTTGGCATTACTGGCATTATTGTTCCCCTCCTTCTTTTGCTACTTTTTTAGTTGGAAGAACTTCTCCTTTATAAATCCAAACTTTTACACCTATTTTTCCATAAGTTGTATCTGCTTCATAAAATCCATAATCTATATCTGCTCTTAATGTTTGAAGTGGAATTGTTCCTTCTTTATAGAATTCTGTTCTAGCCATATCAGCTCCACCTAATCTTCCAGATACAGCTGTTTTAATTCCTAAAGCTCCTGCTTTCATAGCTTTTTGCATACATTGTTTCATAGCTCTTCTAAAAGATATTCTTCTTTCCAATTGATTACAAATGTTTTCTGCTACTAATTGAGCATCTGTATCAACATTTTTTACTTCAACGATGTTTAAATTTACCTCTTTATTTATCATTTTTGTAAGTTCATTTTTTAATGTTTCTGCATAGTTTCCACCTTTACCTATTACTAAGCCTGGTTTTGCAGTATATACATTTACTTTTACAAATTTTGGTGTTCTTTCTATTTCTATTTTAGAAATTCCACTAACAAATAATTTTTTCTTAACATATTCACGAATTTTGTGGTCTTCTACTAAATAGTCACTGAAATTTTTAGAATCTGCATACCATTTAGAATTCCAATCTTTTATAACACCAACTCTTAATCCATGTGGATGCATTTTTTGTCCCATGCTAATTTTCCTCCTTTAACACTATTGTTATATGGCTTGTTCTTTTTCTAATTCTAACTGCTGAACCTTTTGCAGCTGGTCTAATTCTTTTTAATGTTGGACCTTGGTTTGCATAGATTTCGCTAACTATTAGATTTCCTCTGTTCATACCATGATTATTTTCAGCATTTGCTATTGCTGATTTCAATAATTTTTCTAATATTTCTGATGATGCTTTTGGTGTGAATTTTACTATTGCTAATGCTTCATCAACTTTTTTACCTCTTATAAGGTCTGCAACTATTTTTACTTTTCTACTTGAAATTCTAGCATATCTTAATGTTGCTTTTGCTTCTAATGTTGCAGTTTGAACATTTTCTTGTTCTGGCATTTTATTTTCCTCCTTTATTTAACGTTTGTCTTTTTATCTCCTGAATGACCTTTGAATGTTCTAGTTGGAGCAAATTCTCCTAATTTATGTCCTATCATTTCTTCTGAAATATAAATTGGAACATGTTTTCTTCCATCATGAACAGCTATTGTATGTCCTACCATTTGAGGATATATAGTAGATGCTCTTGACCAAGTTTTTAGAACAGTTTTTTCGCCAGTTTCATTCATAGCTTCTATTCTCTTTAATAATTTTTCTTGTACAAAAGGTATTTTTTTGTCTTTTTTCTCTTCTGACATTTAAGTTTCCTCCTTCTTAATTATCTTATTTTCTTCTCTTTACTATAAATTTATCTGATTTTTTGTTTTTCTTTCTTGTCTTGTATCCTAATGCTGGTTTACCCCAAGGAGTAAGTGGACCTGCGTGTCCTACTGGTGCTTTACCTTCACCACCACCATGAGGGTGAT
>CAKPJR010000164.1 GCA_934162925.1 uncultured Clostridia bacterium
ACGTTTGTAGTTGTAAATGAATCAAATCCCCATATTTTATCAAATATTTGCTCTTTTGTTATTATTGTTCCTTTTGAATTTATAAGGTATTCTAATATATCAAATTGCTTTCCTTGTAGTGTGATTTCTTTATCTTTTATAAATGCTCTCCTACTTTTTATATTTAGTTTTAAATCTTTAAACTCTATTTCATTTTGCTTATATGCTCCATTTGTTCTTCTAATTATTGCTTCTAGTCTTGCTAGTAATTCTTCTCTTTCAAATGGCTTTACTAAATAGTCATCTGCTCCATAATTAAATCCTTTTAGCTTATCATTTAATGTATCTTTTGCTGTTAATATTAAAACTGGTGTTAATACCTTGTTATCTCTAATTTTTAGTAGTACATCATATCCTGACATTTCTGGCAACATAAGATCTAATATTATTGCATCATATATATTTTCTTTTGCCATCATATATGCTTCATATCCATCGTATGCTTGCTCTGTATCAAACTTTTTGCATATACATTGTTTTATTGTGTCTGATAAAGTTCTTTCATCTTCTACAATTAGTACTTTCATAAATTTTCCTTTCTTGAAAATTAAAATTTGTAAGAAAAGATTACGGGGTTGTTTGATGGAAATAATCTTTTCTTTTCCTACTTTTGGGGTGATATTAATTTAGTCTTTCCTTTGTTGATATTTATATTATAAATTTTAAAGATTAAATTAATATTAAAACTATATAATTTTGCACACATCAACCCAAGAAGAATAATTAGAATATTTCTCTAACTCTTCTATTGATAATTCTATTGCACTATTACTACTACCACAAGCAGGATATATTGTCTTAAACCTTTTTAATGATTCATCTAAATATACTTTAACTCCATCTTTTATTGCAAATGGGCATACTCCACCAACAGGATGGCCTATTAAATTTAAAACTTCTTCATGTGTAAGCATTTTTGCTTTTTTCCCATATCGTTCTTTATATTTATGGTTATCAATTTTCGCATCTCCTGCGACTACTATTAAGATTGGCTTTTCATCAATTTTAAAGGACAATGTTTTTGCTATTCTTGCTGGCTCGCAATTAACTGCTTTAGCTGCGAGTTCAACAGTAGCACTTGAAACTTCAAATTCCTTTATTCTATTCTCCATATTACTTATCTTAAAATATTCTCTTACTTTTTCTATTGACATTTTACTAACTTATCTCCTTTATATTCTACCTTCATTGTAAAAAATTCTTCTTGTTTTTGCATTTTTTCAAAAAAGAATCTATCACCTTCCCATGTTGGTAATTCTAATATTTTATCTTTATCGATCCATTGTAAGGTACCTTCATTGCATTCTTTAAGTTTTCCTTCGAATTCAGTTGCTGTAAATACATACATGTGCTCTGTTTCCCATTTATCAGATACAAATGTTACCATACATCTTAATTTGTATTTTGTTAATGTTAAACCTGTTTCTTCTTTTACCTCTCTAACTAAACATTCTTCTGGAGATTCCTTTTCTTCAAA
>CAKPJR010000165.1 GCA_934162925.1 uncultured Clostridia bacterium
TCCAACAACTGCTTCAGTTCCATTATTTAAATGTATTTTTTCAGTTGTTCTACCTGTTCCACAAACTCCAAATGGACTATTGTAAAAATATAAAACAGCATTTTTACTTTCTTCGTTTTTATACAACTTTAATGCAAATTTATAAGAATTATTCTCTTTATTTTGAGGTATTTCTTCATACTTCCAATCATTTGGAATACTTAATTCTATATTGATATTATCAATTGTTTTAGAATAATTTTTTTCTATTTCTTCACTATATGTTTCTTTGATATTGTTTGGAACATTATTATATATTTCTTTTCCAAATATTTTTATAATTAACCCATTGTCATATCCACTTTTCGAATTATGATTTAGTCTATGAACTTTCGATATTGTATATATTAATGCCTTATATTCTATTGTACCACCATCCTTTAAACGCATTGGTATTGGTATTAATAAAACTAATAAAATTATAACAATTACAGCTATTAATATTTTCTTTTTCATATACTATCACCTCTTATACGTAATACAACTTAACTCTTGAAAAAGTTTCATTTTTTGGCAAATTTTAATTTTATTATGCAAGAAATAATGACCATAACTGATACTCCTCCAGACCAAATTCCTATACTTTTTTCATTATAACCATTTTTTTGTATATAGTCAGCTAAATCTCCTTTTTTAAATTCTCCTTCTGATATTAATAATGCTTCTGTTTTATCAAATGATCTATATACATATATAAATCCATGTGTCCATTCTCTACCATATGCTACTTTTGATATTTTTTCTGTATTATCAGTATATTCCTCTAAAATAGAAATTATATATTCTTTATTTCCTTTACTTTCTTTATTTAAATTTAATACTATTCTTGACCTTAAAAACAATCTGCAAGAATTTATTAAAGTAAATATGCATATTAAGATTAATAATTTAAAAATTAAATTTCTTTTCATTTCATTCTCCTCCAACAGTAATACTGTTGCTTTAAGTATATCATATATTTCTTGTCACTTTATAGTCACTTTTGTAAGTTAATATATTCACAGGTGATAATATATGAAGAAGTTAAAGAAATTTTTAGTTGTAATAATTTTAATTACATTAAGTATATTGGCATTATTAATTGGACAGGGCTATAAAATGTATAAAGAAGCAATCTCCTCTATGTCATTATCCCAAAAGGTTGAAAGCATAAAATTGCAAAAAGATTACACAAGTTTGTCTGAAATTCCTAAAATTTATACAATTGCCGTAATTTCTGTAGAAGACCATAGATTTGAAAAACATCATGGCATTGATGTAATTGCAATTGCAAGAGCAACATTTAATGATATTAGAACAATGAGTCTTGTTGAGGGTGGAAGCACTATAACTCAACAGCTTTCTAAAAATATGTACTTTACACAAGAAAAGAAAATAACAAGAAAAATTGCAGAAGTATTTATGTCTTATGAAATAGAAAAAAATTATAGTAAGGATGAAATATTAGAATTATATATTAACACCATATACTATGG